>SFHN01000019.1 GCA_004555635.1 [Eubacterium] saphenum | reverse complement strand
TAGGGGTATAGTTCAGTTGGTAGAACGACGGTCTCCAAAACCGTATGTCGAGGGTTCAAGTCCTTCTGCCCCTGCCAGTCCAGTGCCTCGATACGCTTTACGCGTGATGAGGCACTTTTCTTTTTTGCCTGATTTAAAATCTATTTTGTATACTATATAACGTCTAATACCGCATTGCTAAACGCTTTGCGGTTGTTTTGTTTTTGCAGATATGCTTACTTGCTGCTTTCCAACTACATAAAATACAACCTAATAAATCAAGCGGCAAGCCTACACGGTTTGCCGCTTTCGATTTGCTTAAAGACAAAAAAGTGCACCTCGTTTGAACAGAAAGATAATGATGACCTTTCGGAAAAGGTGAAAAAGCTATGATAAATCAAGCTTTCTTACTGTATCCCTGACCTTCAGGACAAACGGCGGCGACACGGAAAGCTCGTCTATTCCCATACGAAGAAAGGCTTCGGTAAGCTCCGTGTCTGCGGCAAGCTCGCCGCAAATGCCTATCCACGCGCCGTTTTCGTGCGCGTTTTTCGCCGCAAGTTCAATCAGCCGAAGAAGAGCTTCGTGATGGCTGTCGCAAAAGCGCTCAAGCAGAGGGTTCTGCCTGTCGCAGGCAAGGGTGTACTGCGTAAGGTCGTTTGTGCCGACGCTGAAAAAGTCCACCAAAGGCGCAAGCCTATCGCTGATTATCGCGGCAGCGGGAGTTTCTATCATTATCCCAAGCTCAATGCTGTCGGAATAGCCGATATTGTCGGCGCGAAGCTCCTTTTTTACACGTTCGCACAGCGCTAAAATCTCCTTTACCTCCCACTCGCTCGCAATCATCGGGAACATTATCCCAAGTCTGCCGAAAACCGACGCGCGGAAAAGCGCCCTTAGCTGCGTTCGGAAAACCTCGGGGCGACTCAGGCACAGCCTTATCGCACGCAGCCCCAGCGCGGGGTTTTCCTCTTTTTTGAGGTTAAAGTAGTCCGCCTGCTTGTCCGCGCCGATATCAAGCGTTCGGATAATCACCCGCCTGCCCGCCATACTTTCAAGCACACGCTTGTACACCTTAAACTGCTCGTCCTCGGTCGGATAGTTGCTTTTTTCGAGGTAAAGGAACTCGCTGCGAAACAGCCCTATGCCGTCCGCGTCATTCAGCAGCACCGTGCCGATGTTGTCCGCGCTTCCGATATTCGCGCAGATTTCGATTTTCCTGCCGTCCAGGGTCACGTTTTCCTTGCCCTTAAGTTCAAGGAGAAGCGCTCTTTTTTCCTCGTCCTCCTTCTGCTTTTTTTTGTACGCAGCGAGGGTTTCATTGTCGGGGCAGATAAAAAAATCCCCCGAAAACCCGTCGACAACTGCCGTGTCCCCGTCGTTTATCCTTGCGAGAAATTCCTCGCCAACGCCGATAATCGCGGGGATATTCATATTCCGAGCCAGAATCGCGGTATGCGAGTTTGCGGAGCCGTGCGCCGTTACAAACGCAAGCACCCTTTCCTTGTCGAGCGCTACTGTTTCGCTGGGGGCCAGGTCGTCCGCGCAGATAATGACTTTTTCGCCGCAGTCGGCGGATTTGCTTTCTCCCCCGCCGAGGCAGGAGATGATCCGGTTTGAGATATCGCGGACATCTGCCGAGCGCGCCTGCATATACGCGTCGTCCATTGCCGAAAACATTGCGGCGAAGTTGTCCCCCGTCACCGCTACGGCATACTCCGCGTTTACCCGCTGATTTGTTATCATCTCGGTTATTGCGTCGTTATAGTCCTCGTCGTCAATCATCATAATGTGGATTTCAAAAATCTCGGCGTTTGTCTCGCCGACCTCCCGGAGCGCTTTTTCGTAAATCCCCCGAAGCGCGGTTTTCGCTTTCTCCTTTGCGGCTTCAAGACGGGCGATTTCGGCAGTGGGGTCATCAGTTTTCTTTCGCTTAACTTCAATGTCGCGCCGCTTGAAAACAGAGATTTTCCCGATTGCAATCGCGCCGTATACTCCCTTTCCCTTATACTTTACCATACAGCCCTAATACCTCTTGCAATAAATTTAAGCGCTAGAGATTTGCCGAAAGGAACTCTCTCATCGTTTTCTGCGAGGCTTCCTCGTCGCCGCCGCTTATCGAAACGGTGATAGTGTCGCCGCATTTTACCCCAAGCCCCATAAGCGCAATCAGCTTTGCCGCGCCGACGGTCTTCCCATCCTTTGTGATGGTTATTTCGCTGTTCAGCGCCTTTGCGGTTTTTGCGAGCATTCCCGCGGGTCTTGCGTGAATGCCAAGTTCGTCCTTTATCGTGTAATCAAATGTTCTCATAGGTTTCCTCCGTTATTCTATCGTGATTATCCTGTCGCCTGCCGAAACGATGCCGTTTGCCGCCGCATTTACCGAGCGAAACTCCTCCGTGTTGCAGATTATCAACGGCGTTGTCAGCTTATAGCCCGCCTGCCTTATCCCCTCGATATCAAAGGATATCAGCAAATCGCCTGTGCGGACTTCCTGACCGCCGCTGACGTGCGCTTCGAAGAATTTTCCGCCCAGCTTTACTGTGTCAAGCCCGATGTGAAGCAGGATTTCGCAGCCGCCCTCGGATACAAGGCTTAGCGCGTGGCGCGTATCGAACACCATCTCAACCCTACCGTTGCAGGGCGCATACAGCTTCCCCACCGACGGCTCGACGGCAACCCCCTCGCCCAGCGCGCCCGAGGAAAACGCCTCGTCGTCTACCTTCGAAAGCGGAACAACCTCGCCGCTTAATGCAGAGAAAAGCTCAATCGGCTTGTCGGGCGCGGTTTTGTCGCCTTGCGGTACGGCTTTTGCGTGGGTGTCGTCAAGTGCGGAGCTACTATCTTCCTGCCCGTCAAGAAAGTCCTCTAGCGCAGATTTCACGACCGAAACGTGTGGTCCGTAGATAACCTGAACACCGTTTCCTTTTCGGATTACCCCCGAAGCGCCGCTTTGTTTCAGCATTTCCTCCGAAACAGGCTCAGGGTCTTTGACGGTTATCCTAAGCCGTGTTGCACAGCAGTCGATATCGGAGATGTTTTCCCTGCCGCCAAGCCCTCTTACGATAAGCGCGCTTGCGCTGTCGCCGCTTTTCTGCGGGGAGCGCTGCTCCATATCCTTTCGGGTGTAGAGCTTTGTTTCCTCGCCCTCCGCCTCTCTGCCGGGGGTTTTCAGGTTAAGCCGCGTTATCATAAAGTAGAACACGAAGTAGTATATCACCGCGTACAAAAGCCCGACTATGACAATCCAAATCCAGTTTGTCTTTTCGTTCCCTTGAAGAATACCGAAAAGCACAAGGTCAATTGCGCCGCCCGAAAACGTCATTCCGACGCCGACGTTAAAGATATGCATAAGCATATACGACAGCCCCGCGAGCACGCAGTGCACCGCGTACATAGCGGGCGCGACAAACAGAAACGTGAACTCAAGCGGCTCGGTAATGCCCGTTACCATAGACGTAAGCGCCGCGGACAGCAGCAGCCCCCCGACGACCTTTTTCTTCTCGGGGCGCGCAGCGCGATACATTGCAAACGCGGCGGCAGGCAGTCCGAAAATCATAAACGGGAACTTTCCCGACATAAACCTTGTCGCGGAAACGGAGAAATGCTCGGTTGATTTCGAGCCAAGCTCCGCGAAGAAGATATTCTGTGCGCCCTGTACAACATTGCCGTCGATTACCGCCGCGCCGCCAAGCTCCGTCTGCCAGAACGGCATATAGAAAACGTGGTGAAGCCCGAACGGAATGAGCGCGCGCTCGATAATGCCGTAAATCCAGGTACCCGCGTAGCCCGAGTTCAGCACAAGCTGACCGAGCTGCGAAATCCCGAGCTGAACGACAGGCCAGACGTAGAACATTGCGATACCGACAAGCAGGTACACGACGCTTGTCACAATCGGCACGAACCTTGTTCCGCCGAAAAAGGAAAGCACCTGCGGCAGGCGGATTTTGTAGAACCTGTTATGCAGCGCCGCCGTGCCAAGCCCGACGATAATGCCGCCGAAAACGCCCATTTGGAGCGTTGTTATTCCGAGGACCTCGGCGGTGGAGTTTGCGGGGAGCGCGGAAACGCCGCCCGAAGCATAAATCAGCGCGCTAATCGCGGTGTTCATTATCAGATAGCCGATAGCACCCGAAAGCGCGGCGACCTCCTTTTCCTTCTTCGCCATTCCGATAGCGACTCCCATTGCGAAAAGCAGCGCGAGGTTGTCAAAGACAACGCCGCCCGTCTTGCTCATAATGTCAAGCACGGTGTACAGCAGCCCGCCCTCGCGAATGACGCCTGACAGCCCGTAGGTTTCGAGAGTTGTGGGGTTGGTAAAGGAGCTTCCTATTCCGAGGAGAAGCCCCGCGACAGGCAGAAGCGCAATCGGCAGCATAAACGACCGCCCGACCCTCTGAAGAACACCGAAGATTTTATCTTTCATCAAGGATACCTCCGTATATACATTAACATAAGCCCGCAGAAAAATCGGCGGATATGTACGAGGTGCGTTTGCGCTTTATTTATTTTTCGGAAAAAGCGCCGATATATACGGGGTTTTCAAAAGCTTTTGATTTATCCTGTGCGCATATGCAGACAAAATCCCGCGCATACTAAACAAAAACGCGGGAGGTTTATTATGGGAATAGAAGTTCGTGATTTATGCAGGTATTACACGGTCGGCGGGCAGCAGGTGCGGGCGCTTGACGGGGTTTCGCTTAACGTAGGCGACGGGGAGTATCTGACGGTTGTCGGCGCAAGCGGCTCGGGCAAGTCAACGCTTATGAACATACTCGGCTGCCTTGACGCGCCGTCGTCGGGGAGCTATTTCCTTGACGGGGCGGACGTTTCGGGGCTGTCTGACAGCAAACTAAGCGATATCCGAAGCGTTAAAATCGGCTTCATCTTTCAGAGCTTTAATCTTATCGCGGGGCTTAGCGCGGTGGAAAACGTTGAGCTTCCGCTAATGTATCGGCGCGTGCCGAAAAAGGTGCGCCGCGAAATTGCGCTTTCGGCGTTGGAGAGCGTGCGCCTGTCGGACAGGGCGCTTCACCGTCCCTGCGAGATGTCGGGCGGTCAGCAGCAGCGCGTTGCGATTGCGCGTGCGATTGCGGCAGACCCGTCGATTATTCTCGCGGACGAGCCTTGCGGCAACCTCGACAGCCGCTCGGGCGCGGAGGTGCTGGAAATTCTCCGCAGGCTTAACCAAGCGGGCAAGACGATTGTTATGATAACCCACAACGAGGACACCGCGCGAAAGGCGCAGCGGCTCGTCCGCATTTCCGACGGGCGGATTGCAGAGGGGTAAGGCTACAACGGAAAAGCGCCTGCCTTTTCGGGGCAGGCGCTTAATTATTATGACTTAATCCTGCTTTACTCCCGCGGACACAATGCCCTTTTCCGCGTCAACCGTCACGGCGGTTCCGCTTCTAAGCAGTTTTGTCGCGTTCGCCGCGCCGACGATAACGGGTATCTCAAGCGTCATACCGACAATCGCCGCGTGGCAGTCGGTTCCGCCCTCCTCGGTGATTATCGCGGCGGCTGTTTTAAGCAGCGGGAGAATTGCATTTGTGGTCTTGGGAACAACGAGAATCTGCCCGCTCTCGAACCGCTCCAGCACCTCCGCCTCGTTCGCGCATACGCACACCGTAGATGTAACGCTGCCCTTTGTAACGCCCGTGCCGGTCGCAAGCACGTCGCCGACAATATGCACCTTCATAAGGTTCGTCGTTCCCGACACGCCGAGCGGCACGCCCGCTGTGATAACCACAAGGTCCCCGTTTTTGACAAGCCCCGCTTTCTGCGCCTTGCAAACCGCGTGGTGAATGAGGTCGTCGGTGTTCGTCATCATTTCCTCTGCCATAAGCGGAACAACGCCCCACGACATCGCAGTCTGGCGCATTGTGGTTTCGCTTGTCGTGCAGGAAATAATCGGGCACTCGGGACGATAGCGCGAAATCATACGCGCGGTCGTACCCGTTTTCGTCACGGTTATGATTGCAGCCGCGCCGAGGTCAATCGCCGCGCTTACCGTCGCGTGGGAAATCGCAGTCGAAACGTTCACGCTGTCGCGCTGTTCAATCGTGTGAAAGCGCTTTTTGTAGTCGATAGCCTTTTCTGTCGTTTCAGCGATAAGCGCCATAGTTTTCACCGCTTCAACAGGGTGCGCGCCTGCGGCTGTTTCTCCCGAGAGCATAATTGCGCTTGTGCCGTCGTAAATTGCGTTTGCAACGTCGGTGGTTTCCGCTCTTGTCGGACGGGGGTTGTGTATCATACTTTCTAGCATCTGCGTCGCCGTTATAACCTGCTTTGCGGCATTGTAGCCCTTTTTGATGAGCATTTTCTGAATCTGCGGGATTTCCTCAAACGGGATTTCAACGCCCATATCTCCGCGCGCAACCATAATTCCGTCGGACACGCGCAGAATTTCATCGATATTGCGTACGCCCTCCTCGTTTTCTATCTTCGAGATAATGCGGATATCATTTCTGCCCTCCTCCTCGAGAATATGTCGTACGGCAAGCACGTCCTCCGCGCAGGTGACAAACGAAGCCGCCACAAAGTCGAAGTTTTCTCTTGCGGCAAAGCGGATATCGCTCTCGTCAATCTCGCTTACATATGGCATCGAGAGCTTAACGCCGGGGATATTTACTCCCTTGTTGTTAGAGAGCATACCGCCGTTTTCGATAGCGCAGCGAATGTCCGCCGTGCCGTCGTGGTTTTCGATTATGTCCGTGCAGCGAAGGGAAATGTTTCCGTCGTCAATAAGGATACGCGTGCCGACTGCTATGTCCTTGTAGAGATTTTTGTAGGTTACAGAGGCAATCTCCGAGTTGCCGAGAACATCGCGCGTTGTCAGCGTGAAAACGTCGCCCGTCTTAATCTCGGTTTTCCTGTCGCCCTCGAATTTTTTCAGGCGCACCTCGGGACCCTTTGTGTCAAGCAGCGTTGCCACGGGAAGCCCAAGCTCCGCCGCAACTCTTACGACGCGGTCGTGGGTTATCTTGTGGCTCGCCTGGTCGCCGTGCGAGAAATTCTGCCGCGCAACGTTCATTCCGCTAAGCATAAGGCTGCGCAGAACCTGCTCGTCCTCTGTCGCGGGACCCATAGTGCATACGATTTTCGTTCTTCTCATAGTGGCAATGTCCTTTCTGCGGTTATCGTTTTCTTTTAGTATACCCTATCCGCCGCGATTTTTCAAGGGCATAAATAAATTTTACAAAGCATATCTGCGCTCGTTTGCCGAAAAATGTCACAGCGCAAAGGGGACGTTGTGCCGCGACACAAGGAGCTTTTCGCAAATTCCGCTCTGCTGTCGCGCGTTTCAGTAAAATGCCCCGAAATTTGTCTGTGTTTCACAAAATTTTCACACTGACCAAAGTTTTTTTGAAAAAGTTGTTGAATTTGTACGTGCAGTATGCTATAATAAATCCGAAGTGTTTAATATGCATAATTGACGCCCCGTTAAGGCATAAACGCAGCTGTCGAGGGGGTTAATACCGTGATATAGAATCAAAGAACCGCCAAAGGCAAAGGGGAGATATTTTTATGGAGTGCGCGCTCTGGCTTGGAAGAAAAAAGGTGTTTTCCGCGAAGGATATCGCGGATAATCTTGACATAGCTTCGCTTCGCGGGTATTTCCTCGCAGGCAGCCTTATCCCCTGGCTGGAGACAAACGGCGGCGCGGACTACGCCGCAGAGCTTTCGCGCATACCCCTTGACGCTCCCGACCTTAACGACAAAATTGCGGCGGTTTTCGGCAGCAAAAAGCCGAAGAAAGCGGGCTTTGCGTTCGGCGCGGGCGCTTGTCCCGCAGCGGTAAGGGGCGGCGGCTCGTCGTTTTCGGCGGGGTCATTTCCCAGCTCGTTTCCGAAAGGCTCTTTTACTGTCGGCTCGTTTGCGCTTGTGCTCGGCTCTTTCGGCGCGGGAAGCTTTGGCTCATACAGGGGGATAGGCTCCTACAAGGGCTTTGGCAGCGGAATGCACGAGTGGGAATGGGAGTGGCTGGTTCGGCGCGGCTCGTTCTCCTACGGCAGCGGCGGCTCTTTCAGAGGGCTTGGAAGCGCCGGCTCGTTTAAGGGGCTTGGCAGCGGCATAGCAGCGGAGCTTGCGAGCGGCTCATACCGCGGGGTTCCCGTTTGTATGTCCTCGGACGAATACGACAGGATAATGTACGAAACGCTTGCGAAATGCCCGCTTAACCGCTTCGGATACGGGATACACAACATATAACAAAAACGGCAGCCGTCAGATGACTGCCGTATTTTTTAAGGCAGCGGAAAGGAGCGCGCTATGAACACCGTAAACGCGATACATATAGTTTCGACTGCGCCGTTTTTCGCGCGCGGGGGAAAGGAATACTCTGTCGAGGACTTCGACCTTTACTGCACCGCGCTCTCTGCGCTCAACTGGCGAAAGTACAACGGGAAAATCAGCCTTTACGCCGACAAAAGAGCCGCGGAATACTACGAGCGGACAGGCTTTTCCGCGCTTTGGGACGAGGTAAGCGTCTGCCTGCCCGACGACCTTGACGGGATAGACCCCGAGATGTTTTGGGCGGGGGGAAAGCTGCTTGCGCTGGCGAAGGCGCCCGCGCCCGTCGTTATGCTTGACACCGATTTCATCGTGTGGAAACCGCTGCCGTTTGGCGAGGAAATAATCGCGGCGCACCGCGAGGAGCTTATGCCGCACGTTTACCCGCCGCTGAAGTATTTCCGCGCGCGCGGGCATATTATCCCCGACTTCAGCGAGAGCGTTTTGCCGCTTAACACCGCGTTTTTGTATCTTCCCGACGGGGATTTCAAGGAGTTTTACACCTCGCAGGCGATTGCGTTTATGAAGTCTGCCGAGAAAGCCCCCGACCCGCTTTGCTATATGGTGTTTGCGGAGCAGAGGATGCTGGCGATGTGCGCAGACTATCTCGGCGCGCCCGTGAAAACGCTGCTTGACAAGGACGCGCTGTTTTTCCCGCAGGACAGCTTCACGCACCTTTGGGGTGCAAAGCAGGCAATGCGCGACGACCCGAAGCTGCGCGCAGAGTTTCTCGCAAACTGCCGCAGGCGGCTATGCGCGGATTTCCCCGAATACGCGTATATCTGCGATATTATCGACAAGGCGGGAAACTGAGCTGTTGTGGGGTAAAGGGGACGCATCCCCTTGCAGGTCGGGGGGCAGCGCCCTCGTCGCCGTCCGCAGACGGCGAAATACCCCAAAAAGTCACACACAAAGTTAACACCCTGCGTTTGCATAATATTGACAAAACGGAAGTATAGTTGTACAATATACAATAGGAAAAAAGGGGGGGCTTTTCTTGAATTTGCAGGAGATAATCGACGACAGCCGCAGGATAGTGTTTTTCGGCGGCGCGGGGGTTTCCACCGAGAGCGGGATACCCGATTTCAGAAGCGTTGACGGGCTTTACAATCAGCAGTACGACTACCCGCCCGAGCAGATAGTCAGCCGCACGTTTTACGAGCAGAAAACCGAGGAGTTCTTCCGCTTTTACTTCGACAGAATGATTTTCCCCGACGCTGTGCCTAACGCCGCGCACAAAAAGCTCGCCGAGCTTGAAAAGGTGGGCAGGCTTTCTGCGGTTGTCACGCAGAACATAGACGGGCTTCATCAGGCAGCAGGCAGCAAAAACGTAATCGAGCTTCACGGCAGCGTTCACCGAAACTACTGCGAGCGCTGCGGCAAGAGCTTTTCGCTTAAAGAGGTTATAGCGCAGGGAGGGGTTCCGCACTGCGGCTGCGGCGGCAGGATAAAGCCCGACGTAGTGCTTTACGAGGAAGCGCTTAAAACCGCCGACATCGAACGTGCGGTTTCGGAGATAGCCGCAGCGGACACTCTGATTATCGGCGGCACGTCGTTGTCGGTTTACCCTGCGGCGGGGCTTGTGCGCTATTTCAGGGGAAAGCACCTTGTCGTGATAAACAAAACGCCGATTTCCGCCGACTCTGCGGAGCTGGTTATAAACGACAGCATAGGCGCTGTACTCGGCAAGATAAAGGCAATACCACACAATTAACGGCTAACGCCTTTGCCGTACGCTTGCTTGCATATTTTCCGCCATCTTGCACAATTTTCGCTTGACGGGCGTGTCTCCCCCCGGTGGGGGAGGTGGCACGAAGTGCCGGAGGGGCTGACCGACAGACCAGCCCGTCTGCACTCAATTTGCACAATCTGACGAAAAATCTGACGGCGCAATCGCACGACAATAATTATGAGGTATTGCCTAAACGATACGTCTGTTTAAGGAGAGAGTATGGATATCAAAACGGTCACCTATCAATGCCCTAACTGCAACGCGGCGCTGGAATATGACGAGGGAAAGGGAAAGTTCCGCTGTTTTTACTGCGACAGCGAGTTTTCCGAGCAGGAGATAAAGGACGTTTTCGCGAAAAACGAGAATATGGAGCTTGAAACCGCCGACCCCGAGCTTACCGACGAGCAGAAGCAAACGGAGGAGTTTTCGGGGCAGAGCGCGCTTTACAACTGCCCCAACTGCGGCGCGGGCGTAATCTGCGACACGCTGACCGCCTCTACCCGCTGCCACTTCTGCCACACGCCGGTTATTCTCAGCGGCAGGCTTTCCGGCGAGTTCAAGCCCGATGTGATTATCCCGTTCAAGGTAACGCGCGAGTGGGCGGAGGACTGCTTCAAGGAGTACATAAAGGGCAAGTTCCTGCTTCCGCGCGGGTTTAAGACCGACGCGCAGATTCAGAACATCTCCGCGTTGTATGTTCCCTACTGGATGAAAAGCGGACTTTTCAGCGCGGCATATTCCGCCGAGGGCAAGATTGTCCGCACATGGACAAAGGGCAGTACGACCTATCAGAACACGAAGATTTACCGCGTTGAGCGCGAGGCGGAGCTTGCGTTTGTGCGCGTTCCGTGCGACGGCTCAAAGCGCATTGACGATTCGCTTATGGAAAGCATTGAGCCGTTTGATTACAGGGACTTAAAGCCGTTTTCTATGTCATATCTTTCGGGAAAGGCGGCGGAAAAATACGATGTGTCCTCCGACAAGGCTTCCGAGCGCATAGACGAAAGAGTTCTTGCGGCGGCGAAAGAGTTTCTGAAAAAGTCTGCGTCGCAGTACACCTCGCTCAGCAAGGAAAATA
The DNA here is from genome assembly GCA_004555635.1 of [Eubacterium] saphenum. Lineage (GTDB taxonomy): Bacteria > Bacillota > Clostridia > Oscillospirales > Ruminococcaceae > CAG-115. The sequence goes on along the minus strand of SFHN01000019.1, from coordinate 12,165 downwards.
TGAGCGGCGGCTTCCGCGGGCAGAAAACGGTCTACGCGCTGCTTCCCGTATGGTTCCTTAACTACACCTATATGGGCAAGGACTACGCGTTTGTCGTAAACGGTCAGACGGGGCAGAAGTTCGGCGAGCTGCCCGTAAGCCCGATTAAAAAGCTGCTCTTCGGGCTGGGAATTTTCGCGGCGACCTTCCTGCTTGTTCTGCTGCTTTTGGGAGGTGCTATGATATGCGGATAAAGGCTCTGCTTGCTGCCGCGGTTTTCGCGGTGGTTACGGTGTGCTCGGCGTTCTGCGGGCTTAGCGCTTCTGCGGAAAGCTATACGGCGCTTCTCGGCGACGAGGTGGATTTTCTCACCGATGACGAGGAGCGGGAGCTGTATGCGCAGATGACTGCTGCGGCGGAAAGCTCGAAGTGCAACATCGCGCTGATTATAGCGGACAGCACCTCGGGAATGACCGAGCGTGCGTTTACCGAGAAGATACTCGACGACAGCTTCGGGATAAGCAGCGACTCCGTTGTGCTGTTCCTTGCGGCAAATCTGCACAGTGATCACGACGACTGGGTTAGCTGCTCGGGAAAATGCGACAAGCTCGTTGGAGAGCACAGCGACAAACTGCTTGACGCGGTTTACGGCGGACTTGAAAGCGGCGGCTGGTTCGGCGCGGGCACGGCATATGTCAGCGCGGTTTCGCAGATGATGGGCGACAGCGGCAATACCGACCCCGTGACCGCTCCCGCGTTTGCGGCGGTGCTTAACGACGAGGACGGGGTACTTACCGACGCGGAAAAGACGGAGCTTCTCGCGCTTATGCTGGAAACGGCTAACTCCATCGAATGCAACATCGGCGTTGTAATAACCGACGACCAGCGCGGAAAAAGCTCGAAGAAATACGCCGACGACTACCTTGACAATGCGTTCGGCTTCGGCAGCAGCTCTATCGTGCTGCTTTACAGCAACGACAAATCAAGCGAAAGCTATGTTGACTACATCTCGACCTGCGGCAGGGGAACGGACGTCTACGACAGCCAGATAGACCGCATTTTCGACGAGGTTTACGACGGGCTTGGCACCGACAACTACTACCGCTCGATAATATTTTTCTGCACCTATCTACAAATCAAGCGCGGATTTCAACACGCCGTATGCCCCTGTCAGCGACTACGATTCCGACTTCGACACTTTTCTCGCAATTCTTTCGTTTTTCCTTCCGCTTGCGATTATCGCGGCGGTGATTGCGATAGTGGTTACCACGGCAGTTTCGCGCGGGTATAAGAAAAAAGCGCCGATTTCTGCGGCAAACTATCTCGACAACTCGGTAACGCGCTTTTCCGTAAAGAACGACATATTCCTGCGCGAATTTACGACCCACTTCACACGAAGCAGCAGCGGAGGCGGCGGTCATCACAGCGGAGGCGGCGGACACCATTCGAGCAGCCACAGCTCTCACGGCGGAGGCGGCGGCCGCCACAGGTAAGGAGATTTCGTTATGAAGCTTGTTATACAGCGGGTAGAGCGCGCGAGCGTTTCGGTCCACGGAAAGGTTGTCGGCGCGATTGGCACGGGGTATCTCGTGCTGCTTGGCGTCGGCGCGGAGGACACCGAGGCGGACTGCGAGCGCCTTGCCGCAAAGATGATTAACCTGCGCATTTTCGCGGACAGCGACGGAAAGACGAACCTTTCGCTGAAGGACGTCGGCGGCGGGCTGCTGATTATTTCGCAGTTCACCCTGTACGCCGACTGCCGAAAGGGAAACCGCCCGAACTTTCTCCTTGCGAAAAAGCCAGACGAAGCCGAGCGGCTTTACGAATATTTTGCCGAAATCTGCCGCAGGGAAGTGCCGCAAGTTGAAACCGGCGTTTTCGGCGCGGATATGAAGGTCGAGCTTGTAAACGACGGACCGTTTACCGTCATTCTTGAATAACGCAGGTATTTGCACTATGATTTATCTTGACAACGCCGCCTCTGCGTCCGTAAAGCCGTGTGCGCTTTCGGCGGCAATGCCGTTTATCGCGGACTGCTTCGCGAACCCCTCCTCGGCGCACTCGGGCGGCAGGCGCGCGGCGCTTGCGATAATAAAGGCGCGGGAGCAGTGCGCGGCGGCGCTATGCTGTCTGCCCGAGGAGATTTACTTCACGAGCGGCGGCACGGAAAGCGACAACACCGCGGTTTTCTCCGCGGCAAAGGCTTTCACCGGTCGGCGGCATATTGTAACGACGGCGATAGAGCACCCCGCGGTGCTTATGCCCTGTCGCGAACTTAAGCGGCAAGGCTTTTCGGTGACTTATCTTAGTCCCGACAGCGAGGGGCGGATATCGCCGGAGCAGGTCGAGCGCGCGATAACAAGCGAAACCGCTTTGGTTTCGGTTATGGCGGCAAACAATGAGATAGGCACTCTTCAGCCGATTGAGGAAATCGCAGAAATCTGCCGCAGGAAAAGCGTGCTTTTCCACACGGACGCGGTTCAAGGCGCGGGAAGCATTCCGCTTGATATGCGGAAAATAAAGGCGGATATGCTTTCGCTGTCCGCGCACAAGCTCGGCGGCATAAAGGGCGGCGGGCTGCTTTTTGTGCGCAAAAACACGCCGCTTTACCCGCTAGTTTTCGGTGGGGGTCAGGAGCGCGGCATTCGCTCGGGCACGGAAAACACCGCCGCGATTGTCGCTTTGGGAGAGGCGCTGGAATATGCCTCGCGCGATATGGAGCGCCGAGCGGCGTATGTCGCTTCGCTTCGCGATACGCTTATCGAAAGGCTATGTAAAATCCCTCGGTCAAGGCTAAACGGAAGCCGCGAAAGCCGCATTTGCGGTAACGTCTGCTTCTCGTTTTCGGGGGTGCAGGGGGAGAGCCTTGTGCTTAGTCTTGACCTTATGGGAGTGTGCGCTTCTTCCGGCTCTGCCTGCGGCAGCGGGCGAAACGAGCGCTCGCACGTTCTGGAAGCGCTCGGGCTGTCGGAAGAATGGCTTGGCGGCTCGCTTCGGCTGACAATCTCCGAGGAAAACACGCCCGACGAAATTGTCGCCGCCGCAGACGCGGTAGAACGCTGCGTGGACAGGCTTCGCGCGGCGGTTATGTAAACTCGGCGGATTATCCCGCACTAAAACAGAAAAAAGCTCGGATATATAAACGGAGGAAAGCGTTATGAACAACCTTGAAGTATGGCTTTGGCTGCTGATGGTGATGTGCCCCTACAACCCGAAAACACACGAAATCCTCGCGATGTGCGGCGGCGACCCTGTTGCTGCGGCGAAGCTTATCCGCGACGGCGGCTGCGAGTTCCTTTCGGAAACCGAGCGCAAAAACGCGCAGCGCGTGCGCACCAAGGACGTGAAAAAGCTGCTCGAAACCTGCGAGAACAACGGCGTTCGCATACTGACGCTGGAGGACAGCGAATACCCCGAGAGGCTGAAAACGATACACAACCCGCCGATTGTGCTGTTTGTAAAGGGCAGCCTTGCTGGGCTTGACAGCGCGATTACGCTTTCGGTTATCGGAACGCGAAACCCGTCGGATTACAGCGTGCGGGTATGCGGGAACATTGTGCGGGAGCTTTCGCGGCTTGGCACGGTTATCGTCAGCGGCTGCGCGGTCGGACTTGACGCGGCGGCGCACCGCGCCTGCGTTGAAATGGGCGGGCGGACCGTCGCGGTGCTTGGCTGCGGCATTCTCGTGAACTACCCCGCCGAAAACGAGGGCTTAAAGCGGGATATCCTCGAAAGCGGCGGTGCGCTTGTGAGCGAGCTTCTGCCTTATTCGACGACCTTCGCCGCGTATTTTCAGCACCGAAACCGCATTATCTCGGGGCTTAGCTTCGGCACGCTTATTGTCGAGGCTTCCGCGCGAAGCGGCTGCCTGCTCACCGCCGAGCATACAATCGAGCAGGGCAGGGACATTTTCTGCATACCGCCGCACGACATCTCCGACCCGCGCTACGCGGGAGTTATGCCGCTGCTGCGCGACGGCGCAATCCCCGTTTTCAGCTACATCGACATCGTAAACGAGTATGTCTACGGCTATCTTCACGGGGAAAGCTTTACCGACGTTTTGTCGGGGATAAACGGCGGAATTAAGCTGTCCGACGAGGGCGAAACGCATAAGAAAAGAAGCGCGGCGCTGAAAAAGGCTGCTCCCGCCGAGGATAAGAAGCCGAAGCCCGCGCCCGACGAAAGCGTATTCGCTTCGCTTGACCCCGTGTCGGCGGCTCTGCTTCGGCTGATAAGCGAGGGCGCGCTAAGTCTTGATGAGCTTATCGAAAGCAGCGGTATGAGCCACATTGACATAGCGCAGTCGCTGACGGAGCTTGAGCTTATGGGACATATAACACGCGGAATGGACGGAAAGTATAGCCTCTAGTCTGTCGATAAACCCACATCTGCGTCTGCCACCGCATTATGGCAGGCACAAACACGGACGTTTGTGCAGTCCTACCAAAGCCCGACACGATGTCGGGCAACAAAGGGCAACTGCGAAAAACCTAGCTGTAAGGCGGGTTCCTAGCATCTGCGGGCTTCTCGACAGACTAGAAAGTGAGCTTTGGGATAGTTGCAACGGCAGGGGTATAGCGCTCCTGCCGTTTTGTTTCAGGTTAGCTTGCCTAATCTACGCAGGAAATTTTTGAAACTTGCAAAAATATTTATTAAAAATGCTTGACAAATTATTAAAAGTGTGATACAATTATTACTGCAAGGAAAGGAGATGAAACCGATGAAGAAAAGCATATATTCTCTTGTGCTGTCTGACAGCATTGTTGACGCGGTAGACGAGCTTGCGCAGTCCGAGGGGCTTAGCCGTTCCGCTATGATAAACCGTATCCTAGCCGAGCGTGTCGCATACACCACGCCCGAAATGCGGCTTCGGGAGATACTTTCCTCGGTTCAGCGCTCGATAAACGACGGTTTTTTCCTTACGGAGCAGCCGACGGGAAGCTCGCTTTCCTGCCGCACCTCGCTTAAATACCGCTACAAGCCCACCGTGCGCTATTCCGTGGAGATTTACACGGGCGGCAGGGTTAAGGCGGGGGAGCTTCGGGTGCAGTTCCGCACGCAAAATCCGCAGCTTATCGAGGATTTGATGGACTTCTTTCAGTGCTGGGCGGCGCTTGAGCAGCGGTATATTGCGAACGCCATTACGCAGGATATCACCTATTCGATTGCCGACGGCAAGTTCATACGAACGCTGAATATGCCTGCCGAGGAGGTTTCCGACGAGGAGCTTGGCACAATCGTTGCGGAATATATGGCGATGTTTGACGCGGTTATGAAGGAGTATTTCGCTTCCCTTCCCGACAGGGAGGGCGCCTGCGAAGCGGCGGAAAAGTGCTATGCCGCGCGGATAAAAAAGCAGCGGGCGATTATCTGAAAAAGCGCCGCAGCTTTGCGGCATAACAATAAGGAGGTAGCATTATGAATCCCAACAAATTCACACACAAATCGCTGGAAGCAATCCAGTCGGCGCAGGATATGTCATTGAGCTATCAGAACAACTGCACCGAGCAGGAACATCTTCTCTACGCTCTCCTTAACGACGAGGGCGGAGTTGTTCCGCAGCTGCTCACGAAGATGGGCATTGACGCGTCGGCGGTAAAGACTGCGGCGCTTAAATTCGTAGAGGGAATGTCGCGCGTTTCGGGCGGCGGCAGGGAAGCGGGCAAGGTCTACGTTTCCTCCGAGCTTAACGCAGCGCTTGTAGAAGCCGAGGCGCAGGCGGAGCGTATGAAGGACGACTACGTTTCCGTCGAGCACATTTTCCTTGCTCTTGTAGAAAAGCCGGGCAGCGGCACTGCGGGGATTTTCAAGTCGTTTGGAATAACGAAGGACAAGGTGCTTAAGGCGCTTTCGGAGGTCAGGGGCAGCCAGCGCGTTACCTCGCAGGACCCCGAGGAAACCTACGACGCGCTTAACAAGTACGGTCAGGACTTGGTTGAGCTTGCGCGGCAGAACAAGCTCGACCCCGTAATCGGCAGAGATTCCGAGATACGAAACGTAATCCGTATTCTTTCGAGAAAGACGAAGAACAACCCTTGCCTTATCGGCGAGCCGGGCGTCGGCAAGACCGCTATCGCAGAGGGGCTTGCGCTTAGAATTGTACGCGGCGATGTTCCCGCAAATCTAAAGGACAGAAAGCTGTTTTCGCTGGATATGGGCGCGCTTATCGCGGGCGCTAAATATCAGGGCGAGTTTGAGGAGCGCCTTAAGGCTGTTCTTAACGAGGTTAAAAAGAGCGAGGGCAGGATTCTCCTGTTCATTGATGAAATCCACCTGATTGTCGGCGCGGGCAAAAGCAATGGCGCTATGGATGCGGGCAACCTGTTAAAACCCCTGCTTGCACGCGGCGAGCTTCACTGCATAGGCGCGACGACGCTTGACGAATACGCGAAGTATATCGAGAAGGACCCTGCTCTTGAGCGCCGCTTCCAGAAAGTGCTTGTCCCCGAGCCTAACGTAGAGGATACAATCTCGATACTCCGCGGACTGAAAGAGCGCTACGAGGTATACCACGGCGTAAAAATTCAGGACAGCGCGATTATCGCGGCGGCTACGCTTTCCAACCGCTATATCACCGACAGATTCCTCCCCGACAAGGCGATTGACCTTATCGACGAGGCTTGCGCGATGATAAAGACCGAGATGGACAGTATGCCCGCAGAGCTTGACGAAATCGCGAGAAACATTATGCAGCACGAAATTGAGGAAGCTGCGCTCACAAAGGAAACCGACAAGCTCTCCGCAGAGCACCTTTCCGAAATCCGCCGCGAGCTTGCGGAAATGCGCGAGAAGTTCACCGCGATGAAGGCAAAGTGGGAGAACGAGAAGCAGGCGATAAACAAGGTTCAGAAGCTGCGTGAGGAAATCGAGGCGACTAACGCCGAGATAGAAAAGGCAAAGCGCGATTATAACCTGAACCGCGCCGCAGAGCTTCAGTACGGCACTTTGCCGCGCCTGCAAAAGGAGCTTGAGGAGGAAGAAAAGCTTGCCGAAAGCGCAAAGAACAGCTCGCTTCTTCGCGACAAGGTAAGCGAGGAGGAAATCGCAAGGATAGTTGCGCGCTGGACAGGCATTCCCGTGTCGAAGCTTGTAGAGGGCGAGCGCCAGAAGATTCTTATGCTCTCCGACACGCTTCACAAGCGCGTTATGGGTCAGGACGAGGCGGTAGACCGCGTTACCGAAGCGATTATGCGCTCGCGCGCGGGCATAAACGACCCGAGAAAGCCGCTCGGCAGCTTCCTGTTCCTAGGCCCGACGGGCGTCGGCAAGACCGAGCTTGCAAAGGCGCTTGCCGAAGCGCTGTTTGACGACGAGCACAACATAATCCGCATTGATATGTCGGAATATATGGAGAAGCACAACGTATCCCGTCTTATCGGAGCGCCTCCCGGATACGTTGGCTATGAGGAGGGCGGTCAGCTTACCGAGGCGGTTCGCAGAAAGCCCTACTCCGTAGTTCTGTTCGACGAGGTTGAAAAGGCTCACCCCGACGTGTTCAACGTTTTGCTGCAAATCCTTGACGACGGCAGAGTTACCGACTCGCAGGGCAGAACGGTTGACTTCAAGAACACGATTATCATACTCACCTCGAACCTCGGCTCGCAGTATATCCTTGACGGAATTGACGAGAACGGGCAGATTTCCGAGAGCGCAAGGGAGAGTGTTGACAGGCTGTTAAAGCAGTCGTTCCGCCCCGAGTTCCTTAATCGTCTTGACGAAACGGTATTCTACAAGCCGCTTACGAAAAAGGAGATTTACGGCATAATCGACCTTCAGACGAACGACCTTCGCCGCCGCCTGAAGGATAAGCAGCTCTCTCTCGAAATCACCGAGGAGGCAAAGCAGCACATTGTCGAGGCAAGCTACGACCCGAACTTCGGCGCACGTCCGCTTAAGAGATATATTCAGCGCAATCTCGAAACGCTTATCGCGCGCGAAATTCTTGCCGACAAGCTAAAGCCCGAGGATACCATAAAGATAGTGGTAAAGGACGGCGCGCTTGCTATCGAGAGCTAAGTCGAGCCGAGTGTCTCAACACGCTATTCCGCATTTCGGCGGGTGGGTTCTCTGCATTACTTTATCAACGGCGGGGGCGAAAGCTCCTGCCGTTTTGTTTTGGGCGGGCATTTGCGCGTAAGCCTAACGATATTCTTCTGATAATTTGCTGCGCGGCGCTTGACAAATTTCATAAACTGAAATATAATTATAAATGTACGCATATAATTCAAAAAAATACAGAAAACGGGGAAAAATTGTTATGCCAAAGTATTTCGGGACAGACGGCTTCCGCGGGGAGGCAAACGAGGGGCTTAGGGTCGAGCACGCGTTCAAAATCGGGCGGTTTATCGGGCATTACTACGGCGGCGAGCGCCGCTGCTCGGTGGTTATCGGAAAGGACACGCGCAGAAGCTCCTATATGTTCGAGTATGCGCTTGTGGCGGGGCTTACCGCGTCGGGCGCGGACGTTTCGCTGCTTCACGTCACGACAACGCCGAGCGTTTCCTACGTCACGAAGATTGACGAATTTGACTGCGGTATTATGATTTCCGCGAGCCATAACCCCTATGACGACAACGGGATAAAGCTCTTTAACTCAAAGGGCGAGAAGATGGACGACGAGGTTTTAGTAGAGATAGAGCGCTATATCGACGGGGAAATCCCCGAAATCCCGCTTGCAAAGGGCGACGATATCGGCTTGGCGCAGGACTATTCCGTCGGCAGAAACCGCTACATAGGCTACCTGATTTCGCTCGCGGTTCATTCGTTCAAGGGCAAGCGCATAGGGCTTGACTGCGCAAACGGCGCGGCGTTCAGCATAGCGAAGAGCGTGTTTGACGCGCTCGGCGCAAAGACCTACGTTATAAACAACAAGCCGAACGGGCTTAACATTAACACGAACTGTGGCTCGACGCATATTGAGGGGCTGCAAAGTCTTGTCGTAGGCGAGGGGCTTGACGCGGGCTTTGCATTTGACGGCGACGCAGACCGCTGCCTTGCCGTTGACGAAAAGGGAAATGTTGTTGACGGCGACAAAATCCTCTACATCTACGGCAGCTATATGAAGGAGCGCGGAAAGCTCGAAAAGAACACCGTTGTCACAACGGTTATGTCGAACTTAGGGCTTTACAAGGCGTTTGACGAGCTTGGGATAAACTACGAGAAAACCGCCGTCGGCGACAAGTACGTTTACGAGAATATGTCGGAGCACGGCTACATTCTCGGCGGCGAAAACTCGGGGCATATCATCTTCTCGAAGTACGCGAACACGGGCGACGGAATTATCACGGCGCTAAAGCTTATGCAGGTTATGTGCGCGAAAAAGGCGACGCTTTCGGAGCTTTGCGCGCCGATGACGGTTTACCCGCAGCTTCTGAAGAACGTAAGGGTTGCAGATAAGCAGGCGGTGCTTTCCGACGCGGACGTCTGTGCGGCGGTAAAATCTGCGGAAGCCGCTCTGGGAGCAGACGGCAGGGTGCTTGTCCGCCCGAGCGGAACCGAGCCGCTGCTGCGAATTATGGTTGAGGCAAAGACGATGGAGCTGTGCGAAAAGCACGTTGCGGACATCGAGGCGGTTGTATGCGGCAAGGGGTTTGCCGTTTGTCGGGAATAATCCCGATAGCGCTTGACAAACGCGCGGGATTGTAATAAAATGAAGGAAACACGACAGGAGGATAAGAGTATGGCACTGGTAAATATGATGGAACGGTTTGTTGAGGAAAAGCTTGACGAAATGCTCGAGCGGGAGGACTGCTGCAAGTGCCCGCGCTGTATCGAGGATATGAAGGCGGTTGCTCTTAACAAGCTTCCTGCTAAGTATGTAAGCACCCACAACGGCGAGCTGTATTCAAAGCTTGACAGCACAATCCGTCAGAACTCCGCGGACATCACCGTTGCGGTTTCTGCGGCGATTGCCTGCGTATCTGCCCGCCCCTCTCACGACTAAGTCGGGTGCCCCGACGGGCAATTCCGCCTTTCGATAGGTGGATTTTCAGCATAAATGTATCAACGGCGGGGTCGAGTGCCTCGACACGCTTTTCCGCCTTTTGGCGGGCGGATTTTCTGCATAACTATATCAACGGCGGGGGTCAAAGGCTCCTGCCGTTCTTTTGTATCCTTGTTCCGAGCGGACGCGCCGGCGCATTTGCAAAACTCGCGCAAATATTTTTTCGTTTTCCTATTGACAACTGTGATTGTTCGTGCTATACTGTGTATAGCGTGTATATACAATTTCAACAGAGGTGCCATATGGACATTATCCTAAGTAATTCTTCCGATGAGCCGATTTATCAGCAGATTATCTCGCAGATAAAGGCTCACATAATGAGCGGCGAGCTTGCTGCGGGGGACGCCCTGCCGTCAATGCGAATGCTTGCTCAGCAGCTCCGCATAAGCGTTATCACGACAAAGCGCGCTTACGAGGAGCTTGAACGGGACGGGTTTATCGAGAACTTCGCGGGAAAGGGCTGCTTTGTAAAAGCGCAGAACACCGATTTTCTCCGCGAGGAGTCGGTGCGCCAGACGGAGGAGCTTCTCGCGAAGGCTTGCGAAAAGGCGCAGCTATGCGGCTTGTCCCTTGACGAAATGAAAGAGATGCTCGAACTTATGTACGGAGGGGAAACAGATGAGTGACTATGAAAACGCAATCGAAATAAGCTCTCTTACGAAAAAATATGACGGCTTTACCCTTGACGGGATAAGCTTTAACGTCACAAAGGGAAGCATAATGGGCTTTATCGGGCAAAACGGCGCGGGCAAAACCACGACGATAAAGGCGCTGCTTAACATAATCGCCGCCGACAGCGGCAGCATAAAGCTTCTTGGACTTGACCACATACAGCACGAGCAGGAAATAAAGGAGCAGATTGCAGCGGTTTTTGACGAAATGCCGTTTCCCGAGAGCTTTACCGCAAATCAGATTAGCGTTATGTTCAGCGGGCTTTACGGAAACTGGGACGAGAAGCAGTTTTTCGCGTACCTCGACCGCTTCGGGCTTCCGCGAAAGAAGAAAATCGGAAAGTTCTCCAAGGGAATGAAGATGAAGCTGCAAATTGCCGCGGCGCTTTCTCACGGGGCAAGGCTGCTTATTATGGACGAGGCGACAACGGGACTTGACCCTGTTGTAAGAAACGAGATACTTGACATTTTCCGCGAGTATTTGCAGGACGAGGAAAACAGCATACTCATGTCCTCGCACATCACGGGCGACCTTGAGAAAATCGCCGACAGCGTGACCTATATCGACAGGGGAAAAATACTGCTCACGGGTTTCAAGGACGATATACTCGAAAGCCACGGCGTGATAAAATGCGGCATTTCCGATTTCAAGGAGATTTCACGCGAGGACTATGTGAGCGCGCGAATAAGCGACTTCGGCGCGGAGGTTATGGTATCCGACAAAGCCGCCGCAAAGCGTAAATACCCGTCGCTCACGATTGACAAAACCACGCTTGAGGAGATAATGCTGTTCTATGTGAACAGGGAGAAAAAGGAGTGGTCCTGATGAGAAAAGGTTCGTTTTGGGGACTGCTTTACTGCGAATGGGCGCTGATGAAAAAGCACCTTTTGATTATTTCGGTTTCGGGTTTATGTATGGCTGCGATGGCGTTTCTTGCGGTGCTGAGCTTTCGTTTCGGAAATCTCGCCGATTTAATTGACGAGGACACAAAGAAGCTCATTCTTGGCGATTTGGCGGTCGCTGCAAAGGCTTTTCCCGCGCTTTGTTGCTACTTTGCCTTGTCCGCACCCATTGACGGTGCGGCAAATGAAACGAAAACCGTATGGGTACACTTCCGCCGCTCAACGCCCGCCAACGGGTTCAGGCTTGCCCTCGCGAAATTCACGGTTATGACCGCGCTCACGGTTTTCTCGGCAGCCGCAGCAATCGGCGCAACGGCGCTTTCCTGCGCAATTCTGGGAACAGACCTTGCTGTTTCGGATATCGCGATTGCTTTGGCTATGCTGGCGGTATTCGTGGTTTTATGCGTCATTATGTATGTTTGCCTGATTCTTTTCAAATCCCGCGATAAGGGCGGACTTGCTGCGTGTGGAGTATTTGCGGTCTGCCTGCTTTCTGTTGTCATTCCGGCGATAGATAATATGCCTGCCGGAATGACCGGACTTGAACGATTCAACTTTTTCGTGGAGAAAGCGACAGACTTTTTGCCTTTTATTCCGATTGTTATAGTG
>SFHN01000280.1 GCA_004555635.1 [Eubacterium] saphenum | reverse complement strand
GAAACCGCCGCCGCCGCAGGGGCAAATGTTTTTGTTGCGGGCAGCGCGGGTTTCGGAGCTGCCGACGCGGCGGCAGCCATAAGCAGGCTCAGAGAGCTTGCCGAAGCTGCAAAATAATTCGGAATTCGTAATGCATAATGCGGAATTAATGACGGGCTTCGCCCGTACCCATTATATATATTTTTGCGGCGAAAATTCGTAGGGACAGCCCTTGCGGCTGTCCGTGAAAAGCGGCATCGTAGGGGACGATGCCCACATCGTCCCGGAATTAACGCAAACATATAGCAAATTCCCACGGAACGCTGAGGACAGCGTTCCCTACCGGAGCTGTGTTTTCGTAATTCACCAATTCCGAATTGGATTGGCGTTATGCTCCGCAAAGGGCTTCAAGCGCGCCGTGAGCGGCAAGCTCGCGCCAATGCTCGCGGGTGAATTCGCACAGCATATCGTCACATTCGCGCGTTTTGGCAAACTCGGAAAAAAATCCCGAGGGAGCAAGCGGTGCTTCGGGGCATGAAACTATCAGCCTGTATTTTCCGCCGCTTTCATAAAGACTGCTCTCCGTGCTGTAACCGAGCTTCAAAAAGCTTTCGGCGGCGCAGAGCAAGGCGTCCGAGCAGTCAAATTCGCACAGAGTGCTTTTGCTCGCCTTTTTCAAAAGCTGTTTTTTTATAGGGCTTTTGCGCTTTGCGTCCAGCAGAGTAAAGCAAAGCACACAGCCGCCCTCGCTTTTGGGCAGGGCTTCAATTATCATTCTGCGGGAGGGATCAAGCTCCCGCCCGAGGGCTTTCCCCGCTTCGCCGAGCACGGTCCATATGACCCTGCGCGTTTCAACGGTGGAATAGTCCATATCCTCATATGTAATATCGAGCTCCATCATATCCTGTTTGGTCAGGTCAACGATTATCCTGTCCTCGGCGGGAGAATTGATTTTCATATTGCGCCTCCTAAAAAGTATCGTTATTCTGTACATAATATAATATGATTTTTCGGGCGGGTATGCAATGAATAAATATTGGGAATTTCAGAGGTGACAGCCTTGGCGAAAGAAGTCGCAAAACAGAATACGGTAACGGTCTCGCGGCTTTACGGAGATTATTTGATAATGCTTGCCGCCCCCTGCATTATGGCGGTTATATATTACGGCGCAAGAGCGTTTTATGTGTTGCTTGCGGGCGTTTTGAGCGCAGTTGCGGGAGATTTCACCGTAAGCGCGCTGTTAAAAAAGAAATTTTTAATCAGAGATTTGAGCGATATTTTTATCGGCGCGGCAATTTCTTTGATGATGCCTGCGGGAGTGCCGCTCTATGTGCCGTGTCTGGCGGCGCTTTTTGCCGTTGTTGCCGTTAAAATTCCTTTCGGCGGCTCTCTGCGCGCTCCGTTTGTGCCTGCGGCGGCGGGCTTTGCGTTTGCGAGCGTTTGTTTCGGAGATTTGGTTTTTTCATACACGGCAAATGTTAAGGATAAGTTTCTCGGCGCGGAATCGCTCGGCTCAATGCTTATGAGGGGCAGCTCGGTTCATCTTAACGCCGCGAACACCTTTGATATACTCAGCGGAAATGTTGCAGGACCTATGGGCACAAGCTGCGGGCTTCTTATGCTTGCCTGCTGTGCATATCTTTTTGTCAGAAGGCGCAAGGCTCTGCTTGCAACGGCGGGATTTGTTTCCGCCTGTGCGGTTTTTGCAATGCTGTTTCCGAGAATAAACGCCTCGCCGCTCACAAGCCTTGTGCTTGAGCTTTCGGCGGGTTCGCTGATGTTTGCGGCGGTGTTTCTCGTTACCGACCACGCCACTCTGCCGAAGGGCGGCGCAGCCAGAGTTGTTTACGGAGCAATCTGCGGAATTATATGCATGGTAATGCGCGCCGTGGGAGCTTATGAAGAAACGGTGTGCTTCGCCGTTTTGCTTGCAAACGGATTAAGACCCGTTGCCGAATCGGCAGCAAAGGCGGCTGCGGCTTCCTTTAAGAAAAGAAAGGAGGCGCAGGGAAAATGAGCAACAGCGAGCTTTCTTTTAAAGATATATTCGTGAAAGGCGCGGTTATTTATAACCCCGTGCTTATTCAGCTTGTAGGGCTTTGCCCCGTGGTAGCGGCTTCAACAACGCTCAAAAGCGCAGTTATGCTT
>SFHN01000018.1 GCA_004555635.1 [Eubacterium] saphenum | reverse complement strand
GAAAGCACAGCCGCGGGGATTTTTCTTTTGGGGGCAATATGTCGGGGATGGCATACTGAGTTTCCAACATTTTTCGTTTCTTGCAACAGGAGAACAATAATATTAAGGAGTTCATAAGCCTAACGTTATTATTTACATTTCGGGCTGCTGCCCGAAATGTAAATGGGGGGAAACTCTTGTACTCGTTGTCCCTTGGGGCGGCGCGTTCGTGCGCCGCCTTTGCCCTACAACGTTGCAACGTCCTGTTGCACCCCCCTTACCCCCTTTAGCGCTTTTTGGGCGTTTGTGGGGCTCCGCCCCACACCCTGCAAGCCTTTTGGAAAAAGGTTTGACCCAAAACTTCGTCCGCGCTTCGCGCGGTAGTGTACGCCCAAAAAGCTTGACAGCCTATTCAGGCATTTTTTGAATATTTCTCCAATTTGCGGCAAAACTATCATCGAAAGCCGCAAAGAAGCGGCAGTTTATCCATAAAATCACCTGAAAGGAAGATGTCAAGATGAAAAGAAGAAGCGAGAAAAGCGCCGTTTCGGCAAAGGCGCTGGCGATTGCCTCCGTTGTGGGCGTTGTCGCAATCGGCGCGGCGGTGTTCTCCGCATACCACAGCACAATGGACCGCCTTATCCCTACGAACAACTCAACCTCCACGGAGGATTGGGTGTTTGATGTGTCGGGCGGGGACAAGATAAGCGAGCCTGCTGAAAGCGAGGTAAGCGTTATCAAGCCCGTCACCGAAAGCAGCGAGCCTGCGCCCGAAAAGGACGCGCAGGAGGTAAACAAGCCTGTTACCGCCGACGTCGGGAATATTCTCCCTGTCGAGGGCGAGGTTTCCCACCCGTTCAGTAACGGCGAGCTTGTCAAAAGCGAAACCCTCGGCGTGTGGAAAACCCACGACGGCTGCGACATTCTCTGCGAGCTTGGCACGGACGTTAAGTCGATGTCCGAGGGCGAGGTTAAGGAGGTTCGCGAGGACGCGCTGTGGGGCGTCTGCGTTATCGTAAAGCAGACAAACGGGCTGGAGGTTCACTACTGCGGCCTTGCAAAGGAGCTTAACGTAAAGGCGGGTCAGCCGATTAAGCAGGGCGAGATTATCGGCAAGACCGGCGACACCTGCCAGATTGAGATTGTCCAGAAGCCCCACCTCCACCTTGCGGTAAAGCGCGGCACCGACTGGATTGACCCGATGTCCGTCATCGGCTGACGCCGTTTCTCAAACAAAAACCGGCTGTGCATTCCCTGCACAGCCGGTTTCATTTTTAGGAGGATATAATAAGTCGGAGGATTACTTCTTTCCCGCCCTGTTTTCGAGATAGCCATAGGCAAACGACACCGCAAGCAGCGTTATGCCGAAGCCGATGAACAGCAGCGTTCTGCCCATCTCGCCGATATTCGGGAAGTCGAAGAAGCATAGCTTCGCAGAAGCCAGCAGAATCAGCGCCAGACCAAAGCGGCGCGTAAGCGGCTTCGCTTTGATAAACCCAAGAACAATCCAGAACACCGCAACCGCGATGTAGATTATGCTTATAATGCAGCTTGTGAACGCGACCCACTTGTTCGTGCCGAGCACAATGGTTATCATCAGCAGCGAATACGCCGACACAATCAGCGCAAGCGACTGCGTAGCCTTGCCCACGGCGCTTTCCGCGCGCTTTACGATATCCAGCACCGCAAGCACGCTTATAACGTCAATCACAACCGACAGCACAACCGCCGCCGCGCTTGCGTTTTGTGAAATGCCGGTGCGGATATTTACGTCAAGCAGCCAGAACATTCCGAATACATAGAACATTATCGACAGTATATTCGCGTGCTTTTTCATAAAGCTTAGCTTTCCCGCCGCAAAGCCGCCCGCCAGCCAAAGCGCCGCCTTGAGAATTACCGCGAACAGCTCCTGTTCGCCCTTTTCGAGAGCAAGCGCCTTTCCGAGCGCGGGAATAAGGTGCGTTCCGGCGGCGTAGGTCAGGAAGAACATCACGTTAAACAGCGCCGCGTAGCAGTACGGCATAAACAGCGCGCCGCGCGTTTGCTTTTTTGCAAGCAGTATCATTATCGCGAGGAAAACCGCAGCGTTAAGCGCAAAGTGAAGCAGCGAAATCGGCTTTTCGTAGGAAGCAATAAGCCCGATGAAAAACAGAAACTCGCTTATAACAAGCGCGGCATAGCCCCAGTATTTGCGAAGCCGTCTTTCGGCTGCAATGCCCCATATCGCAAGCGCGCCGCCGTACACCAAAAGCGCAATCGACGCCCACCGCAGGCTCATAAAGCACGGGAAAGACATCGGTATCGAACATAGCGCCGCGCACTCAAAGCCTGTCACTAGCGGGCAGCTTCCGTATTTCAGGCAAGACAGCGCCGCGGCGGTTATGTACAGTATAACCATAACGCACACGGGAACGCCCGCCGTCTGCCGCGATACTTCAAGTGTCATAAAAAGCGTCATTGCCGAGCAGATTATGCCGAGCGAAATAAGCTTCGTCATATCCATGCTTACAAGCGCGCCGCCGTTTTTTAGTCCCCGCGCGAGGATTATTCCCATATATACCGAGAAAATCACAGCCGTGAAAATCGCACCGAAAAAGCACTCTGCGACCACGTCCTCAAAAAGCTCCTCCGAGGCTATCCGCGAAGAAAACGCGAGGACAAACGCGCAGGCGATCCCGACGTACTCCACCGCCTGCCAGTTTTTCCGCTCGGCGATTATGCACGCGCAAAGCCCTACGCCTGTTGCCGTCAGCATTACGATAACCAGCGACGCCGCGTCGTCCGCCACAAAAAACGTCATCGCAGAGAACAAAACGGCGCACGCCATAACCATCTGCGAGTTGTAGCGCCACGCGAGAAGCAGCGAGAACATACCCACCCCGACCGCAGACAACGCCGCGGCGGTGCAGCCCATCGACTCGAAGCCGAAAAAGCTAATCATCACAGAAATGTTAAGCTCAAGTATCGCGCCGAGCGTAAGCGCCCGCGCAAACACCGCGCTGTCCTTTCGGTAAAACAGCTCGCCCGCGCCCGCCATAACAAGGCCGAGAGCGAACACGATAATCGTCCGCACGGCGGCGGACAGGTAGTCCTCCGACACGGCGGTAAACGCGATTGCGCCGATTATGATAAAGATAACGCCGATTTTGCTTAAGAGATTAAGCCCGACGAACATCTCGCCCTTTCCGGGCGAGGTTCGCGTTTGGGGAGGAATATTATCAGAAGTTGTCTGGTTGTTGAAATTATTGTCGGATATACTCATAGTATTGTCCTTTCGGGGATATGTGTCAGATGTTGAGGTCTGTCGGGATATGCTTCAGAAGCTGATGTCCCGCAGACGCGGGCAGCTTCGCCCTGCTTACTCCAAAGCACACCGCAAACACCGCAGCAGCCGCCGCCACCGGCAGTGCAATCCCCATCACGCGGCGCAGCGCCTGCTTGTCAAGCCTCGGCGCAAACAGCATTTCCTGCACAAATTTTTCGTCGATATTGCATAATGCCATATCAATCAGCTCGTTTGTGATATTACTCATAGTATTTTCCCTTCGTTTGTTTACGTTTTACACATCATAGCCGTTTTCTGACAGGAACTCGCGGAGCTTTTTCAGCGTGCGCGACACGCGCGACTTCACCATACTTTCGGAAACGTGAAGCGCGGCGGAGGTTTCCGAAACGGTTTCCGACATCCAGAAGCGGCGCATAAAGATTATGCGCGTGGTTTTGTCCTGCTTTTCGAGAAAGCGGTTAAGCAGGGCGGAAAGCTCGCTTTCGGAAAGTCCGTCCTCGGCGCTTAATGAGCTTCGTATAGTGTCGCCAAGCTCCTCTGTCGAGAGCGCTTCTCCGCGCTTCGCGGCATTGTTGTATTTGTAGCGGTTAAGAGCGGTGCGCCGCGAAATCGTGCAAAGATATGCACAAAGCCGCTCGGGGCGCGTCGGCGGAATGCTGTCCCACGCGCGCAGGTAGACGTCGTTTTCGCATTCCTCCGCCTCCTCGGCGTTTCGCAGAATATTGTATGCAACGCTCTGTATCAGCCGCCCGTACTCCTCGCGGGTTCTTGCGATTGCCGCCTCATCGCGCCGAAAGTACAGCTCAATAATGTCCTCGTCGCACATATTTTCTCCTTTCGCGGTAAGCCCCTCATGTCTATTAAGACAACAATTTTTCCGGTTGGTCGCAGGGGAAATACCGATTTGCGTAAGTTAATCCGTTAAAGTACCTTGTAATCCTTGTCCTCGACTGCCTTTTTCAGCGTATCGAAATCGGTTTCGGCGTTGAGCTTGACGACGGCGGTGCCGTCCTTGTGGCTTACGATTGCTTCGGCAACCGTCGGGATTGCTTCGAGCGCCTTTTTTACCGTCATCTCGCAGTGGCCGCACATCATACCTTCGATTTTCATTGTAACTTCCATAGTGCTTTTCTCCTTTGTTTTTGTGGAATTTCCTGTCCCTTAAGCCGCGCAGGACATTCCCGTTACATTATATTGCTTCATTATACTCGCTTCCGAAGTTTTATTTACATATATTATCTGCAAAAAACTCGGGAAAACCTCATAACCGAGAGATTTTTTTGCCCCGACAGATGTCGGGGCAGCGGATATTTGTTTTTCAAAGCGGTTTTCCGAGAATAGTTTCCGCAGCGTCAAGCAGCGCGATAAAGCTTTCAAGCGAAAGCTCCTCGGCGCGGGCTGTAGGTTTTACCCCCGCCGCCGTCATAATCTCCGCTAGCGCAGCCTTCGGGATTTTAAGCTCGGCAGAAAGCGGGTTAATCATCTGCTTTCTTCTCTGCGAAAACGCCGCGCGGATTATGCGGAAAAGCTGCTTTTCCCGCTCGGGGGAAAGCCCGCTGTTTTTCTTTATGTCAAGCCTTATCACCGCGCTGTCAACATTCGGCGCGGGCATAAAGCACCCTCTGTTTACCTTGAAAAGAAGCTTCGGCTCGCTGTAATAGCTGACCGCGCAGCTTATTGCGCCGCAGTCGCGCGTGCCGGGCTTTGCGCAAATGCGGTCTGCCGCTTCTTTCTGTACCATAACCGTCATCGCCGTGATATCAAGGCGGCTTTCAAGCACGCGCATTATGACGGGTGATGTGATGTAATACGGCAGATTTGCGCAGACGACAACCTCGCTGTCGCCAAAGCGGTCCTTTATCAGCGCGGCAAGGTCGGTTTCCATAACGTCCGCGAAAACCACCTCGACATTGTCAAACTCCGCGAGAGTTTCCTCGAGTATCGGCTTCAGCCCCGTGTCAATCTCGACGGCAACCACCTTGTCGCAGCGCCTTGCAAGCTCCTGCGTAAGCACGCCGACGCCCGTTCCGATTTCCACCGCGCAGACGCCTTTTTTACACCCGCCAAGCTCCGCAATTTTCGGGCATACGGCGGGGCTGACGATAAAGTTCTGCCCGAGCGATTTTGTAAAGGAGAACCCGTGCCGCCCGAACAAATCCTTGATAACGCCTATGTTGGTAAGCTCCAATCAGTACCCCTCGCTTCCGACAAGACTCTCGTCGTTTTCTATCCAGTCGCTGACGTTAAATGTGATGAACTCGTCGCGGGTGCTTCTCGCGACAACCCTTTCTATGCCCGCGTTAATTATCAGCCGCTTGCACATAGAGCACGGCTCGATGTTTCCGTCGAGTGCGCCGGTTGCACCGTCGTGGCAGGCAAGGTAAAGCGTGCTGCCCATCATATCCTGCCGCTGCGCGGAGATAATGCAGTTCGCCTCTGCGTGAACCGAGCGGCAAAGCTCATACCTCTGCCCGCGCGGCACTCCGAGCGTTTCGCGAAGGCAGCTTCCGATATCGGTGCAGTTTTTCCGCCCGCGCGGCGCGCCGTTGTAGCCCGTCGCGATTATCTCGTCGTTCTTTACGATAATTGCCCCGAAGCGGCGGCGCAGACAGGTGCTGCGCTCGGCAACGGTTTCTGTGATGTCAAGGTAGTAGTTTGTCTTGTCACGTCGCATAGTCGGGTTCCTTTCGTTGTTATCCGAAATTACTTTCTCTTGTTAAGCTGCCTTGAAATAAACGCCTTGTTCTGAACGGGCTTTTCGACTAGCGGACGTTCCGCCGCGCGTCTTGCGTTTGCCCTTTGTACAGCGGTAATCTTCCCGTCGAAGAAATCGAGAGAAGTCTGCGCGATAGCACGCTGACGGGGCAGCGTTCCCGTGCGGTCGCAGAACTCAAGCACCTTTTCGAACTGCTCACGCGCAAGCTCCTTTTCGTCAAGGTTTCCGCAAAGCTCTCCGAGAACGCAGCGGTACTCGGTAGCCGTCTGCTCGTTGCCCTTTTCAAGCTCCTGCTCGATTGCCTGCGAGATAAGCTCCTTTGCCTTGTCATAGTCCTCTAAATCAATGTGTTGCAGCGCCGCTTCAAATAAGATATTCATAATACTGTTTCCTTTCGTTTTATGCATACGACATTATTCAAACCATATATACTTTATTATATCATAATGTCAGCAATTTGTAAAGAGATTTTCTTAATCCCCGAGTTTTATCCATATATTTACAGTTTGTTTTGACAGCCTTTGCGGAATATTCGTGGTAAGATGTACATAAAGAAAAGCCGGGGGCGGTTTTTCACGGAAAGAAAAAGCTGAAAGGACAGAAAAATGACAGAGAAAACAGCAGTGCGCGGCGAAAGCTTCTTTTGCTGCGCGGGGGAAATTATCAGGAAAAACGGTGTCTGGGCGCTTCTCGGCGCGCTTATGGAGCTTGGCAGCTCGGAGCATACGGCGGCGCCCGCCTCGAGCGCGCTCGCGATTGGACTTCCTCGCGGGAAATGGGCGGGCGCGCTTGTCGGGGGGATTTTCGGGGCGCTTCTGCGCGGGTTTCCGCAGGGGCTTTACGGCCTTGCGGGGCTTTCGATAGCGCTCACCTCGCGGCTTATCCCCGACGCGGAAAATGTCTACATACGCGCGGCGGTGCGGGGGCTGTGCGCAATGCTCGCGTGCTTCGTTCCGCGCTCGGCGGCAGTAGATGAGCCGTCGGAGCTGCTCCGCGCGGTGATTGCGGCAGTCGGCGCGGGTGTGTTTGCGGCAATTGTCTGCCTGATTTCGGAGAGAACAAGCGCGCGGTCGTTTGACATAACCTCGGCGGGCGACTGCGCGTTTGCGGGGATACTTTCGGCGCTCGGGTTTATGGCGCTCGGCGCGCTGGATTATCCGCTGCTCAATGTCGGGCGGCTGGTTTTCGCGGCGGGTCTGCTTCTTATAAACGCGCGGCGCGGAGCGGTGTACGCTGCGGTGCTTGGATTTCCCGCGCTGTTCGGGCTGTGCGCGGCGGGGGAGGATATCGGCGCTATGGCGGCGGTTATGGCGGCGGCGGTGTTTATCAGCGCGGCGCTTTCAAGGCGCGGGCGTATTACGCAGGCGGCGGGCTTTGTGTTTATCGTATGCGCAGGCTCGCTGCTCGGCGGGATAGGCGACAGCGGCTGGAGCGGGGTTATAGAAGCGGTAATTGCGGGTGCGGTGTTTGCACTTGCGCCGCAGGAGCGGCTGCGCGCCCGCGAGGCTGATTTTTCCGACAGCGAGGTTGCTTCGCTGCTTCGCGAGAGGCTTAGCTTTGCGGCGGACGCTCTGGGCGGAATAGGTGCGGGGATAACGGCGGCGCACGAGTCGCTTGACCGCAGATATGCCCTTAACCCCGCGCAGGCGGCGGAGCGAGCCGCAGAGCGCTCCTGCCGAAACTGCCCGAAAAGTATGACCTGCTGGGGCGAAAACTATGAGCTTTTCCGCGCGGAATTTGCAAGGCTTATGGAAATTGCGCGGCGGGGCGAGCCGCTTGACGGCAGATCAATGTCGGGTGGGTGCGCGGCTATCTGCGCAAGCCCCGAGCTTTGCGCTCAGTCGGTCGAGCGGGAGTACAGGCGCTACCTTTCCGCCGCCGCGGACGAAGCGCGCATTGCGGAGCTTCGGCGGCTTTACACCGACTGGCTTTCGGGAGTTAGGGATATCCTCAAAGGGCTTGGAAACGCGGGAGAAGCCGATGGCTGTGTTGGGAAAAGCCGCGCCGCCGAAAAGAGCGTTTCCCGCCTGCTTCGCGAAAGCGGAATGACGGGGGCGGAGTGCTATATCTCGCGCGACAGGCAGGGGAAACTGCATATCGAGGCGTATTCCTCGAAAGAGCCGAAGGTTGACGCGGAATATCTCGGCGGGCTTCTCTCGGAAATGCTCGGCAGGGAGCTTGAAAAGCCCGAGATAAGCTTCTCGGGCGGGCGCTGCCGCCTTGTCGCGGGAGAGAGGCAGGCGCTGCACGCGGATATCGGCGCGTTTCAGTTCTGCCGCGAGCAGAACCGCGTCTGCGGCGACTGCTACGAGAGCTTTTCCGACGGTAAGGGAGCGCTGTATATCGTTCTGTCGGACGGGATGGGCAGCGGAAGCCGCGCTCGGGTAGACTCTGCGCTTGCCTGCTCGGTGCTGTCGCGGCTGATAAAGAGTGGCATTCCGCTGACGGCGGCGCTCGAAACGGTTAACACCTCACTTATGGTTAAGAGCGCGGACGAGAGTTTCGCAACGCTTGACATCTGCAAAATCGACCTTAACAGCGGCGAATGCGCAGTATATAAGGCGGGCGCGGCGACTACATATATAAAGAGCGCCGACCGGCTTATCCGCGCGTCGCTCTCCTCACCGCCCGCGGGCGCGGGGGGACATCTCACCGTTCCCGCTCAGCAGTTCAAGGTGTCCGCGGGCGACGTTATCGTGATGATGACCGACGGCTGCGCGCCCGACGAGGTGTGGCTGTCGCGCGAGCTTTCAAAACGCAGCAGCGCAAAGGAGCTTTCAGAATGCATAGCGCGTGCGGCGCGCTCCGCCGAAAACGGGCGGCGCGACGACATCAGCGTGATTGCGGTTTCGGTTTCGGCGTGAGTATTTTCCCCGACGGGAGATATCGGTGGCGCGCTTTTATCTCCCGCTTTCGGGGAATTTTTGCGTTGATTATTGTTAAATTTACCAAAAATCATTCCAAAAAATATCAAAAACCATAAATATGCACTAAAACTATTGAAAAAATATGCGTGCTGTGCTACAATAGCAGTATGAAATAGCGTTTTTGTGCAGGCGAAGATGAAAACGATTACCCGCGCCAAAGACGGCAGGACCCTGTGCGCCTACACCCAAACGCGTCAAACAACAAATTATCCGGAGGAATTTCTGATGACTATTACAATTCCGGAGGAATACAACGTTCCGCTGTATCTCTTCCACCGCGGCGAAAACACGCACGCATATGACTTTTTCGGCTCGCACAAAACGGGCAACGAGGTGGTGTTCCGCGTGTGGGCGCCGCACGCAAAAAGCGTAAGCGTTGTCGGCGACTTTAACCACTGGGACAGAAACCGCCACCCGATGAAGAAGATTTCCGATACGGGCGTGTGGGAGCTTTTCATAAAGGGCATAAAGAAGTTCGACAACTACAAGTACAGCGTTGAGGCAAAGGACGGGCTTATAAAGCTTAAGGCTGACCCCTACGGCTTCCATATGGAAACCCGCCCGAACACCGCGACGAAGTTTTACGACATAGAGGGCTTCCACTGGACGGACGAGGAATACCGCAAAGAGCTTCAGCAGAAGAACATCTACAACTCCCCCGCGAATATCTACGAGGTAAACGTCGGCTCCTGGAAAAAGCACGGCGAAAACTACCTCGACTACAACACGTTCGCAGACGAGCTTATCCCGTACGTCAAGGAGATGGGCTATACCCACGTTGAGCTTATGCCGATTGGCGAGTTTCCGTTCGACGGTTCGTGGGGCTATCAGCAGATAGGCTACTACGCGCCGACATCTCGCTTCGGCACGCCGCACGACTTTATGAGTTTCGTAAACAAGTGCCACGCGGCGGGCATCGGCGTTATCGTCGACTGGGTTCCCGCGCACTTCCCTAAGGACGCGGCGGGACTTTACGAGTTCGACGGCGAAAGCTGCTACGAATACTCCGACCCTCTCAAGCGCGAGCACAAGAGCTGGGGCACTCATATTTTTGATTGGGGAAAGCCCGAGATTCAGAGCTTCCTAATCTCGAACGCGAACTACTGGATAGAGAAGTACCATATCGACGGACTTCGTGTTGACGCGGTTGCGTCTATGCTGTACCTTGACTACGACCGTCAGGAATGGCGCCCGAACGTACACGGCGGAAACGAGAACCTCGAGGCGGTTGCGTTCTTCCGGAAGCTTAACACCGCGCTGTTCAAGGCTCACCCCAACATTATGATGATTGCGGAGGAGTCTACCGCTTGGCCGCTGGTAACAAAGCCCGCGGAAATCGGCGGTCTTGGCTTTAATTTCAAGTGGAATATGGGCTGGATGAACGATATGCTCCGCTATATGAGTATGGACCCGCTCGGCAGACCCTACAACCACAATCTTGTCACGTTCTCGTTCTACTATGCGTTCTCGGAGAACTTTATCCTTCCGATAAGCCACGACGAGGTTGTTTACGGAAAGTGTTCTATGCTCGACAAGATGGGCGGTCCGCGCGAGTATCGCTTCAACTCAATGCGCACCTTCCTCGGCTATATGGCGGCGCACCCCGGAAAGAAGCTTATGTTTATGGGTCAGGAGTTCGCTCAGTACAAGGAGTGGAACTTCCAGACACAGCTTGACTGGGAGGTTCTCGAGTTTGAGCCGCACAGACAGCTTCACGAGTTCGTAAAAGACCTCAACAAGTTCTACCACGACACGCCCGCGTTCTGGAAGCGTGACACGGGCTGGGACGGCTTCAGCTGGATAAGCGCGGAGGACAACGCGAACAGCGTTATCGCTTTCAGAAGAATTGCGGGCGACAACGACGAGATAATCGCCGTGTGCAACTTCCAGCCCGTAAGACACGAGGTTTACGATATCGGCGTTCCGTACTACGCGGACTATGAGGAGGTGTTCAACTCCGACGACGAGAAGTACGGCGGAAGCGGCGTCACAAACGGCACGGTAACCGCGCAGGAAGAGCCTATGCACGGTATGGAATACAGGATTACGCTTGATGTTCCGCCGATGTCCGTGATGTTCCTGAAGCCCAAGGATATGCGCACGCCTCCCGGAATTCTCGCTAAGAGAAAGGCTGCTGAGGAAGCTAAAGAAGCCGAAGCGGCTGAACAGGACGCTCCCGCAGAACCCCGCGAAGAAGCAAAAACCGCAGAGGAAAAGGCTGATGCGGCTGCGGAGTAAAGGTTGGTAAAACAGAAGGCAGAGTAAGCTGCTTTTTGCGATATAAAAATTATTTATCAGGAGGAAATATATGAATCACATCAAAAAAGAATGTGTAGCCATGTTGCTTGCCGGCGGACAGGGCAGCCGACTCTACGCGCTGACGCAGGATATGGCGAAGCCCGCTGTTCCTTACGGCGGCAAGTACAGAATCATCGACTTTCCGCTTTCCAACTGTGTAAATTCCGGAATCGACACTGTCGGCGTTCTTACGCAGTACCAGCCGCTGGTACTCAACGAGTACATAGGCAACGGTCAGCCGTGGGGACTTGACAGAGCGCACGGCGGCGTGCACGTTCTCCCCCCGTATGAAACCGCAGCGGGCAAGGCGTGGTACTCCGGAACGGCTAACGCGATTTACCAGAACATCGGCTTTGTTGACCGCTACAATCCCGAGTATGTCGTTATCCTCTCGGGCGACCACATCTACAAGATGGACTACGCCAAGATGGTTGACTTCCACAAGAAGAACGGCGCAGACGCGACGATTGCCGTGCTCGAAGTTCCGTGGGAGGAGGCTCCCCGCTTTGGCATTATGAGCACAAACCCCGACGGCACAATCTACGAGTTCGCAGAAAAGCCCAAGGAGCCTAAGAGCAACCTTGCTTCGATGGGTATCTATGTATTCACATGGGAGAAGCTCCGCAAGCACCTTATCGACAACGAGAACGACGAAACCGCCACCAAGGACTTCGGCAAGAACATCATTCCGATGATGCTGGAGAATAACGAGAAGCTGATTGCATACCACTTCGACGGCTACTGGAAGGACGTAGGAACCATCGACTCTCTGTGGGAAGCGAATATGGACGTCCTTGACCCGAATGTTCCGCTCGACCTGCTTGACGACAGCTGGAAGATTTACTCGAGAAACCCCGTAATGCCCCCGCACTATGCAGGTCCCAACAGCCGCATTGAAAACTCAATGGTTGCAGAGGGCTGCGAAATCAACGGTATGATTGACTTCTCGGTGCTCTTTGCGGGCGTTACCGTTGAGGAGGGCGCGATTGTCCGCGACAGCATAATAATGCCGAACACGGTTATCAAGAAGGGCGCAATCATCGAGTATGCTATCGTCGGCGAGGACTGCGTTATCGGCGAGGGTGCGCACATTGGCGAGCGTCCCGAGCTTATCGAGGACAAGGACAGCTGGGGCGTTGCAGTTATCGGACACCATGTAAATGTATCCGACAAG
>SFHN01000279.1 GCA_004555635.1 [Eubacterium] saphenum | reverse complement strand
ATTTCTTTTCCTGCTTTTTGTAGTGCTGCTCGGTTTTTTCCACAAAGCAGACGCCTTTTCTTATCGTAAAAAATCTGTCACGGCAAGGGTTGAACCTTGCACTTCGCTTTTCAAGCAGCGAAAGCGCGGTGTTTATCCTCAGCGCGCTCGGCTCTATCCCGCCCTCCTGCAAAATCCGCTTTACGGCGCGGCTTTTTATCGGCAGGGGGTATTCCGACAGGCGCTTTGCGTCATACCCCGCGGCAGTTTTCGTTTCCGAAAGTGCTTTCTCCGCAAGGCTCTCGAGATACTCGCTGTCGGAGCAGAGCGATGAAGTCATTCTCGCGGCGGAGCGCACAAGCGACGGGTTTATCTTCTCCATTTCGGGGAGAATTATATGCCGAACCTTGTTTCTTGTGTAGTCGTCGCAAAGGTTTGTGCTGTCAACAACGCACTTATCCCCCGCTTCTGAAAGAAACGCCTCGATATCCGCGCGCGTGCAGGAAAGCAGCGGGCGGATTATCCTGCCGCGGACGGGCGGTATTCCGCAAAGCCCTTTGAGCGCGGTTCCGCGAATTAGGTTAAGCAGCACCGTTTCGGCATTGTCGTTTGCGTTGTGCGCGGTGGCAAGCTTTGCGCGGCTGCCAAGCTCGGACAGAACGCTCTCGAAGAAATCATAGCGCAGCCGACGGGCGCATTCTTCAAGGCTTTCGTGCTTTTGCTGCGCCGCGCGCACGTCAATACTCGCCGTGCGAAGCGGAACCCCCAGCCTCCTGCAAAGCTCCTCGCAAAAGCGCATATCCCGCAGGCTTTCCTCACCGCGAAGATTGTGGTTAACGTGGCAGGCGCTGACGGAAATGCCGAGCCGCTGCTCCAATTCTTTAAGCGCAAGCAAAAGCGAAACGCTGTCCGCGCCGCCCGACAGAGCGACAGCGACAGCGTCACCGCTTTCCAGCATTTTGTTTTCGTTTAGTGCGGAAAAAACCGCCTCAATAAATTCGTCGTGCATAGACGTTTCCTTATTCATGGTTCGTGAACTTAACCTCGACGTTGGAGAATCTTGTGTACTCGCCGTTCCAGCCGAGGTAGGCGGTGCCTGTTTCGCCGTGACGGTTTTTCGCAACGATACATTCGCTGACGTTGGGGTTCGGGTCGTCTTTCTTGTAATACGCGTTTCTGTAAAGGAACATTACGATATCCGCGTCCTGCTCGATAGAGCCGGAATCTCTAAGGTCGCTCAGCAGCGGGCGCTTGTCCTCGCGCTGCTCGGGCCCTCGCGCAAGCTGCGACAGAGCGATTACGGGAACGTTAAGCTCCTTTGCCAGCACCTTCAGGTTTCGCGTTATCTCGGAAATCTCGGCAACGCGGTTTCCGTTGTAGTTTTTCACCGAGGTCATAAGCTGAAGATAGTCGATGATGACAACGCCGAGATTTTTTATGCGGCGCAGCTTTGACTTAATAGCGGTAGCAGTTGTACCGGGGGTGTCGTCTATGTAGATAGGAAGCTGCACAAGCGTTTCCGCGCTCGCCATAACATCCGACCACTTTGACATATCCATTTTGCCCGTTTTCAGCGCATCTGACGGCAGCAGCGCCTCGGAGCTAAGCATACGCGCGACAATCTGCTCCTTTGACATTTCAAGGGAAAACACGCACACCGCCTTGTCGCGGTAGCGCTTTGCGGTGTTTACCGCAATGTTCATCGCAAACGACGTCTTTCCCATACCGGGACGCGCGGCGAGTATGATAAGGTCGGAGGGGTTTAGTCCGAAAATCTTTCGGTCAACCTCGATAAATCCCGTTGACTGACCCGTCATAACCGGCTGACCGCCGTTTGCGGCAGCGGATTTTACAAGGTCGTTAAGTGCGTTTAAGCGGTCGTAGACAATGCCGCTGATATGCGTCAAATCCTTGTTGTCGTCGGAGCTTCTAATCTCGAAAATCTTCTGCTCCGCCAAATCGACAAGCTCGTTTACGTCCTCCGCGCCCGCGTTTGCCATATCCATAATATCTTTAGCGGCAAAGATAAGGCTGCGAAGTATGTACTTGTCGCGGACGATTGCCGCGTACTTCTCGACAGCGGAAATGCTCGGAACCGCCTGCATAAGCTGTCCGAGATATTCCTTCGCCTGCTCTCCGGTAAAGCCCGAAATCTTCTCGAGCAGGTCGAACTG
>SFHN01000278.1 GCA_004555635.1 [Eubacterium] saphenum | reverse complement strand
ATATTCGGGACACATAGTGATATTATTTTTTTGTCGTGTATCATCTTTTTCCACTCCTTTTACTGCGAAATACCATATGCTATAATTTTAACACATTGTCCGCTATTTTTCAAGTGTTATATTGTGAAAAAATAAGAATTTTTTTGCAAAACAGTTCTAAGGTAACACCGCATAATTATTGTCGTGCGACTGCGCCAGCTGATTTATAGTGCGTTCGCCTCGGTTGCGCAGCGTCCTTGCTGCGCTTTTGGCGAACGCCTTCCGACATCGTGTCATAGTGCGTTCGCCTCGGTTGCGCAGCGTCCTTGCTGCGCTTTTGGCGAACGCCTTCCGACATCGTGTCGTCGTCAGATTGTACAAATTGAGCGCAGGCGGGCTGCTTCGCGCAAAACGCTGCTTCGCGCAAAACGCTATGGTGGAAAAAAAGCAAGCAAGTGTCGCAAAGGCGTCAGACGTTAATTATGCGGTGTTGCCCTAATGCTCTTTCATTATATGCCTTATGTTTATACATAGCGCTCCGATTGCCTGTAAATTTGAAATATTTCTCTTGTATACTTGAAATTGTAGCTAAAAGGTGTTATAATTATCATAGCATTCATAAATATAAACATAAAACAAGATTGCTATAAAGGAGAAAATATATTATGTGCGGTATTGTCGGTTATATAGGTCGGCGCGAATGCGCGGACGTTTTAATGGACGGTCTTGAAAAGCTTGAGTACAGAGGCTATGACAGCGCGGGAATTGCCGTGTTTGAAAACGACGAGATAAAGACCGTGAAAACCCGCGGCAAGCTTTCTGCGATGACTGAAAAGCTTGCCCGCGAGGGAAAACCCGTCGGTCACTGCGGTATCGGTCACACGCGCTGGGCAACTCACGGCGAGCCGTCCGACGTCAACTCACACCCTCACAGCAACGGGAGCGTGACCATTGTACACAACGGTATTATCGAAAACTACATACAGCTTAAGGATTTCCTTGTTGAAAAGGGATACCATTTCGCTTCGCAGACTGACAGCGAGGTTGTTGCCTGCTTGCTGGATTACTATTATTCGGAGAGAAATCCGCTGCGCGCTATAACCGAAACGGTAAAGGAGCTTGAGGGTAGCTATGCGCTCGGCATTATCTTCAAGGATTTCCCCGACCGTTTGTATGCGACCCGAAAGGGAAGTCCGCTTATAGTCGGCGAGGGCGATGGCGAATTTTTTATCGCTTCAGACATTCCCGCCTTTCTAAAGTACACAAAGAACTATGTTCTGCTTGAGGACGACGAGATTGTTTGTATGGACGAGGAGGGCGCGCGTTTCTTTGACGTCCACGGTATGGAGATTGAAAAAGAGGTTTCTGTTGCCGAGTGGGATATTGAGCAGGCGCAGAAATGCGGTTTCCCGCACTATATGCTGAAAGAAATCCACGAGCAGCCCGATGTTGTCGCAAAAACGCTTGACAGTATTGTAAAGGACGGCGTTCCCGATTTCACTGCCGCGGGGCTTACAGACGAGCTACTTTGCGGTGTGAAGCGGGTGTTTGTTGTTGCCTGCGGTACGGCAATGCACGCTGGTATTGTCGCGCGGTATGCGATAGAGAAGCTTGCGCGCGTCCCTGTTACGGTTGAGGTTGCGAGCGAGTTCAGGTATATGGATCCTATCGTTGGCGAGGGGGATTTGGTAATCGTTGTGTCACAGTCGGGCGAAACCGCTGACACTAAGGCGGGTCTGGAGCTTGCAAAAGAGCGCGGCGCGAAAACGCTTGCCGTTGTCAACGTAAAATACAGCGCAATTGCACGCGAGGCGGATATGTTTATCCACACGCTTGCAGGACCCGAGATAGCGGTTGCTTCGACGAAAGCGTACACGGTGCAGATTGCGGTGCTTTACCTTATTGCGTTCCGCTTCGGTTATGCGAAAGGAATGCTTGATATCAACGAGCTTCGCCGCCTTACAGCGCAGCTTTATGCTGCTCCTAAAGCAATTCAGAGCGTTATTGACAGCAAGGATAAGCTTCAGTTTATTGCTTCACAGCTTGTTCACGCCGAGAATCTGTTCTTTATAGGCAGGGGCTTTGACTATGCGCTTTCGCTTGAGGGCAGCCTGAAGCTGAAGGAAATAACGTACATTCACTCCGAAGCGTATGCGGCGGGCGAGCTGAAGCACGGCACGAT
>SFHN01000277.1 GCA_004555635.1 [Eubacterium] saphenum | reverse complement strand
AGTGCGACAGCTTTGAAATCGTCCGCGAGAACAAAAAGGCATATGCAAAAGCCTGCCGAAAGCAGTATGACGAGCAGGACGAGGTTTACGGCAGAACGATTGTACAGCGCCACGGAAGCGTTATGCTTGTTCAGAACCCGCCGCAGCGCAGCGTTACGCAGGAGGAGTTTGACCGTACCTACGAGCTGCCGTATATGCGCGCATATCACCCGATGTACGACAAGGAGGGCGGCGTTCCGTCTATCCGCGAGGTTGAGTTTTCGATAACGCATAACCGCGGCTGCTTCGGCTTCTGCAACTTCTGCTCGATTGCGCTTCATCAGGGCAGAAAGGTTCAGACGCGCAGCGAGGACTCGGTATACAACGAGGCGGTAATGCTCTCAGAAAAGCCGAATTTTAAGGGGTATATCCACGATGTCGGCGGCCCTACCGCAAATTTCCGCCACCCGTCCTGCGAAAAGCAGGAGGAGCACGGAATGTGCAGGGGCAGAAAATGCCTTGCGCCCACTCCCTGCAAGAACATCAACGCCGACCACAGCGATTATATAAAGCTGCTGCGGCGCCTGCGCTCGATTAAGGGCGTTAAGAAGGTGTTTATCCGTTCGGGCATACGTTTCGACTATATGCTGCTCGAAAAGAACAACGCATTCCTTGACGAGCTTGTTGAGTTTCACGTCAGCGGTCAGCTTAAAGTCGCTCCCGAGCATGCCTGCAATAAAGTGCTTGACTATATGGGCAAGCCGCATATCGAGGTCTACGAGGAGTTTGAAAAGCGTTTTTATGCGTCAACCAAACGCTGCGGCAAGGAGCAGTACCTTGTCCCGTACCTTATGTCCTCGCATCCGGGATGTACAGTAAACGAGGCGGTGGAGCTTGCGCTGTTCCTCAAAAAGCACAATATTCGTCCCGAGCAGGTTCAGGACTTTTACCCCACACCGGGAACAATTTCCACGGCTATGTTCTACACGGGGCTTGACCCTTATACTATGGAGCCCGTTTATGTTCCTCGGTCAAGCGAGGACAAGACAATGCAGCGGGCGCTTTTGCAGTATTTCCTGCCGAAAAACCGCGCGCTCGTTGAAAAAGCGCTGACGATTGCAAAGCGCAGGGACCTTATCGGCTACGGCAAGGAGTGCCTCATAAAGCCGCTTGAGAGTGCGCAGAAGCAGCAAGCCGCGTCAAATAAACGAAGCTCCGATGAAAGGAGGGGGAAGAATGGCGGTAAAGACCGAAAGCCGCAGAAAAAAGCGCGGGGTCGCAACGGATAAGATATTCGTTTACGTTATCCTGCCGATTGTCGCGATTCTGATTATCGCGATAACGCTTAACGGCACAGCATACCGCGTAAAATTTCTCCCGACAATGCAGCAGGTTATGGGCGCTTTTGGCTTTTCCGAGGCTCCGCTGCTTAACCTCACGGAGGGTGATGTTGCCGTGCATTTCATTGATGTTGGGCAGGGCGACAGCATATTGATAACGTCCGACGACTGCAATGTTCTGATTGACGCGGGCGAGGAAGATTTCGCCGACAATGTAATACGCTATATTGAGTCCCGCGGAATATCAAAGCTTGATTATGTAATCGCAACCCACCCGCACCCCGACCATATCGGCGGTATGTATCAGGTGATAGACAGGTTTAAGGTCGGCGCTGTCATTATGCCCGAGCTGTCGGACGAAATAATTCCGTTTTCGTCCTGCTATGCCGATTTTCTGAAGATTGTGCGCGAAAAAAGCATACCCGCGCACTATGCGGTTATAGGCGAAAGCCTGCGCATTGGCCCCGGAACTTATCTTGATTTTCTAAGCCCGATTCACGACGATTACATAACCCTCAACGACTTTTCGCTCGTTATTAAGCTGCGCCACGGCTCTAACCATATTCTGCTTATGGGCGACGCAGAGCGCGCTGCCGAAAACGATATGCTTAACGCGGGTACAGCGCTTCAGTCGTCTGTAATCAAGATAGGTCATCACGGCTCCAGCAGCTCGTCTACGCCCGCATTCCTGCGCAGCGTTTCGCCGATGTATGCTGTTATTTCCGTCGGCAGGGATAACGCCTACGGACACCCTACTCCCGAGGTTATGTCGCGGCTCGAAGCGATAGGCTGCACGGTGCTTACAACCGCGGAGTACGGAAACATCGTCTTTGTGTCCGACGGCTC
>SFHN01000276.1 GCA_004555635.1 [Eubacterium] saphenum | reverse complement strand
CTGCTTGCCGCTTTCTTTGTCTTTCGCAGAAACACCTACGGTACACGACCCGTCAACGTTCAGGGCATAGCGCACAACTATCGGCGACTTATTCTTTTCAGCGTCGCGGGTGTAAACGCGTACAGCCTCCGCGAACATTTTTTCGCGAATGGACAGCGGGATTATGTCCGAAAGTTCCTTTGCCGCTCTTATCCCTAGTTCGGTGTTGGAATAAACGGGCATACCGTTAAGCTCCTCGACTGTGCAGAGCTTTTCTGTCACGGTGTCAAGCGCTGCGGTAACGTCAAAGTAATTTACTGCGTCCTCAAGCGAGGTTATCTCTATGATTTGGTCTTTAGACAGCGGACAGCCGAGCGCATAAATCAAGTGGCAGATAAGAATTCTGATGTCCTCTACCTTGTCTATTCTTATTCTTGGTTCAAAATCCACGAGGGAACACCTCCGAAATTTACAGCTTTCCGCCGTCCGCAAGGGCAGATACAAGCGCGATATTCAGCGCCGCTTCAACGCACGGAACGGCACGCGGCACAACGCACGGGTCGTGTCGCCCCTTAATGATAAGTTCCTGCTCGCTAAGTTCCTTGAAATCAACGCTTTTCTGCGGGCGCGAAATCGATGGTGTAGGCTTGAATGCGGCGCGGAAGATAATCGGCATACCCGAACTTATTCCGCCGAGAATACCACCGTGATTGTTCGTTTGAGTGACAACCCTGCCGCCGCTTAAGCAGAATGCGTCGTTGTTTTCGCTGCCGAAAAGCTTCGTGCATTCAAAACCGTTGCCAAATTCAAGTCCTTTTACTGCGGGGATAGCAAAAATCAGCCTTGCGATTGTGTTTTCAAGCCCATCCATCATAGGCGAACCAACTCCTGCGGGAAATCCAACAGCAGCACACTCAACCACTCCGCCGACGCTGTCAAGTTCTGTTCGTGCTGCGTTAATGATATCACGCATCTGCTTTTCAGCTTCATCGGAAACAACGGGAAAGCTACGCTGCTTTACAGCTTCAAGCTGTTCAGCAGAAACCGTCATCGGGTCAAACGACTTGTCAAAAACGTCCTTAACCGAAAGAATATGCGCACCCGTTGTTATCGAGCGGTGCTTTAGTATCTGCGCGCAGACCGCTCCCGCAAAGCATAACGGCGCAGTAATCCTGCCCGAAAAATGTCCGCCGCCGCGCGGGTCGTTTGCCCCGTTGTAGCGCAGATATCCCGTATAATCTGCGTGCGCGGGGCGCGCAATATGAGATATATTCCCGTAGTCGGAGGAGTGCTGGTCCTGATTGAAAATCACGGCGCAAAGGGGGGTGCCGGTAGTTTTTCCGTTATATAAGCCCGAAAGAATCTCGGGTATATCCTTCTCGCTGCGCATTGTGCTTGTGCCGTCCTTTTTCGGAGCGCGGCGCGCCATGAATGCGGCAATTTCCTCAAGGTCAATTTCCTCTCCGGCAGGCAAATTGTCAATAACAACGCCGATACCCTTTCCGTGGCTTTCGCCAAAAAGGGAAACAGTTATTCCTCCGTTAAAGCATGACGACATCGTAATCTCCTCCTATGCTTCGGAAATCCTCATAGAATGTGGGATAGCTTTTTCCCACGCATTCGGCGTCCGTAATTGTGAGCGGCTCGGTGCAGCGCGTTGAAGCGATTGCAAGCGACATCGCAATTCTGTGGTCGTTGCAGCTGCTGCAAACGCCGCCGTGAAGCTCTCTTACTCCGTTGATTTCAAGCTCGTCGTTTACTATTCGGACATCAGCACCAAGCGAATTTAGCACCGAAGAAATTGACTCCAGCCTATCGCTTTCCTTAATGCGAAGCCGCTTGCAGCCGCGAATGTGCGATGGGCTGTCGGCAAATGCCGCTAGAACTGTAAGGATAGGCACAAGGTCAGGGATATCGCTTGCGTCAACGTCAAAGCCCGAGTAGTTTTGCCCTATCTTAATCATATTATTGATGATATCAAAAACGGCTCTGTCGCCCTGAACGCTTTGAGGATTAACGCCTTTAAGCTCAATATTGCTGCCAAGGCAGTTTGCAACAGCAAAAAATGCCGCCTGCGAGCAGTCACCCTCTACGGTGAATTTCGTCGCCTTGTATTGCTGAACGCCTTTTACGGTATAGTTTCCGTCAAACTCAAGCGTTTCTATGCCAAAATTCCTCATACAATCAATCGTGATATCGGC
>SFHN01000275.1 GCA_004555635.1 [Eubacterium] saphenum | reverse complement strand
ATTGCGATAAAGAATTGTGAAATTTTTGTGACAATTCGCTTATTTGAATGATAAAAAAGTTTCAGCAATGCTAGGATTTATAAGCTCTTTCGCAGCGAATTGTATGTATTGACATAGCAACCCTACTATGTTATAATAGGTAATGTATAAATATGACAGAATAGAGGTTTTTCTCTTGAAGAAAATATGCAGTCAATGCAGTAAAGAATTTGAGCTTTCCGAGGGTGAAATCAGCTTTTATAAGAATAAGGGGCTTTCCCTGCCAAATCGCTGCAAAAGCTGCCGCGAACAAAACAAGCAGAACAAATCGGATATGCAGTACAAAATGAACTCCGCCCCGCAGCGTCAAGCGGGGGCAGACAAAAGCGCATTTTGGCAGAAAAAACCGCTATGGTTCAGCGTGCTTGCGCTTGTGCTGATTGTTGCTGCTGCGCTGTATTTTGGGGGAAACAACGGCGGTGACGCTGTGTCAGAACTCTCGACGCCAACGTCAAGTGCAGTTTCTGACGTCTCTCCTGACGCTGTGTCAGAAGCCTCGCAGCCCGATACTCCCGTTTCTTCTGCGGAAAACACCGAGCCGACATCTTCCGAAATCGAGACCGACTCCGAACTCGCTGCGGAATACACATTCCGAAACGAAACCTACCTGACGCAGCATTTCCAAAAGCACGGCGACGAGTTCGATTACGAAACCGCCGAGGAATATCTCGCAGGAGCAAACAGGGTGATAAACGACCCCAACGCGCTCACAAAAACCGAGAAAGAGGACGGCGACCTTGTGTTCTACCTTGAAAGCACAAATGAGTTTGTAATCCTCTCGACGGACGGATACATCAGAACCTACTTCCGACCGAGCGACGGGCTTGACTACTTTAACAGGCAGTAAGTGCAGCGGAGTTCCCCTTGGAGGTGAAAAAGTGAAAACCATAAAGGTCTATGCGGTGTATGCTTCGTTTGCCGTGCTTTTTGCGGTGGTTTTCGCTTTAATGCTTGCGCTGCTTACCGCTGCGGTTATCGGCATTCCGTCTGGGGTAATGGTAAGCTTTTTCGGTGTGGTTATTCTGCTTTTCAAGGCGGATTTCATCATCTGCTTTCTTCCCGCGCCCGTAATGATTTTCGGCGGACTTGCTGCTGCATTTTTCGCGGGCTTCTGCGGCCTTGTCGCAGTGAAAATGGGCTTTTTCGTGTCGCACGTTTTTGTGAAAGCCCGCAGCTTCTGCGACAGGCTGAGAGGGGGGTGAGTATGGAAAAGCTCGTAAATCGGCTGCTGATTGTTATGCTGGTGCTTTCGGTAATTTGCGGCGGCGGCGCCTACCTTTTCAGAAACAGTGAGCGCGCCGAAATGGCTTCCGATGATTTGACTTTCCGAATTTGCGACTATATAAACGTAAACGTGCTCCGTATGGACGTCACGGTTATCCCATACGACGGCGAGCGAATACGCATTGCTTACACAAACGACCTGCCGCTTAATATCGAGCGAGGTGATAATTCGCTTTCCATAAGTGAGAGCGATGATTTCGTGATTTCGCTTTTCTGGAGCAGCGGAGCCGATTGTATGCTGTATCTATACCTTCCGCGCAGAATTTATCGGGATATCTCGATTAGCACGGGCGGCGGCAATGTGACCATCGGCGGGGTTGACAGCGAGCTTATCAGCATTTCCACAAAAAGCGGAAATATCTTCAGCGAAAACACCGTTGCGCTGTCCCGCTTTGAAACAAGCTCGGGAGAAATCTCGGTGGACTTCGCAGAGATTGTCGAGGAAACCACCGTAGTTTCGCGAAGCGGAGATGTTCGGCTGATTTTCCCGAAAGGCAGCTCGGTAGCGCTCGATTACGAAACGGTAACAGGCGATTTTGAAACAAAGCTTATCAGCGGAAAGCCTTCGGGAAGCGATATTTACGGATTTAACGGGGGCGAAAGGCTTATTCACGCCACGGCTGAAAAGGGCACCCTTTTCGTCAGCGAGAAAGGAACTTAACGATGAAGCATTTTACACAGATACTTGACGTAACCTCCGACGAGGAGGAGCAGTACCTTAACCTGTCGTTTGAAACCGAGGAATGCGTAAGGAAGAGTATGGTAACAGACGGAATATGTGTCGTTTTTTCGCAGCACACGACCTCGGCGGTTTTCCTTGACAAGGACAGCGACGAGCTGAAAAACGACTGGTCGGCGTTACTCGGCGGCATTG
>SFHN01000274.1 GCA_004555635.1 [Eubacterium] saphenum | reverse complement strand
CCCCTTTACCGCTGAAAGCGGGTTAGTTGTCGCGGAATATCTCAAACGCCAGCTTAATGCCTAGCTTCAAGCCCTGCTCAAAGCCGTGCTGCTCGCTTGAATATGCTAAATCCATAGCTATATCATCAACAGCGTTTTCCTGCTCGATGTCAAGCCCGTGCTTCTTGAAAAAGCTGTCGAGCCTGTCCGAATAGCCGCTATAATCGGTCATTTCCGTGTATATCTTCCGCGCCGGTATGCCGTCCGCTGCTATTATGGTATCGAAAAGCGCTTCTATTGTTTTATTCATGCTGCCGCCCTCCGTTCTGGACGGCTGAAAAACTCAAACCGCGCCCGGTGTGTGTGTGTGTGTGTACGCGAGCGGCGTTCCCGCTCTGCCTGCTGCCCCAGTATGTACCCGGTTCTAAGGACGGTTGCAACAGCGCAATAATGCGCCCAGCGGTAATCGCTCCCCGCCCGCTGCTTCATGCATTCCCTGTAAATATCGTCACCTGTCAGCATATCACTCATTGTCGAGTATTCCGCGCAAAGCTTCATCAGTTCTGCGAGCTGCTCCGGTTCAACCTCTATCGTTTTCATCTGTAAGCCCTCCTTTAATAATCTCCTCTATGTGCTGCCGCTCCCGTTCTGCTATTGCCCGAATTGCGCCCCGTATTATCGGCGCTGTGCCGCTCGCCCCGGTGCGGTGTATGAATATGCAGCCGTTTCTAGCCGCTCTCTTGCACTCCTGCTCCGCTCTCTTGCACTCCTGCTCCGCTCTCTTGCGCTCCTGCTCCGCTCTCTTGCGCTCCTGCTCCGCTACTCTCAAATCGCTGAAAATGAAGCCGTTGTGCTTATGTACCAGCTTCAGCAGCTCTTCCAGTTCCTCCGGTGTAGGTTTGAGTTTCTTCAAGTTGCTTTCCCTCCTATTTCGTGAGCTTTATTCCCTTAACGGCTTCACTGCTCCGGTACAGATACACGCCCGCCTTGCTCACTCCCTTTATTGAGCGGGGCTTTTTGCCCCTGTGCGGCTCTGCTACACCGTCAGAAGCGAGCGCCGTATAAAGTGCCTTGCGGCTCAACGGGTCGCTTGAAAGCGCCGCATATAGGCTGTATGCCACGTCAGCAAATAGCCGTATTTGGTCTTTCGTGTACGCGCCTAGCAGCTTCCCGCGCCAGCTCCGGGCGTATTGCGGCACTATCACATATTCGCCGTTCTGGGTCGCCTGCTCTATCGCCTGTAAGAAGATAGCCGTTTCCCCGCTGGTGGTGGTCGAGCCTAGCGCCGCTCGCTGTTCTGCCGCCTGTGACGTGCTTATCATTGTCGCCATGCGATTAAATGCGTTGATATACGCGACTTTGAATTGCATAGCCCGCGCCCCTGTGAAGCCCATAGCCAGCAGCGTGAAGCCGTCACGGGTCAGCACATAAGCGGGGCGGGGTTTGCCCTGTTCGTCCCTGTATTCCGCCAAATCAAAATTGATTTGGCTAAACTCGCGCCCCTCTGGTGTCTGGTCGAGCTGTTCCAGCGTGTTGCGAATATCCCGCAATACATTGGCGTGCGGCTTGCCGAAATAATCGGCTATTTCACTGCTTGTTGTTAGTGCTTGCCCGTTCTGTTCAAATACTATCGGGAATAGTTCCATGTGTTCATTCTCCTTTGCTTGTTTTTTGGTGGTCTGTGAGCGGCTCTGCTCTATTCTATTAGCCGGGTCTTGCAATTCACGCATTCAGCGCGGTAATGCCCGTTGCGCCTGTCCTTGACGGCTTTAGCCTTTCCCCCGCATATCGGGCATTCAAACTCTGCCCGCGTTCCCCAGGCTTTCCCCTGCACCGCTTCCGAAGCCCGGTAAAGGAAAGAGAAAAGCGCGTCCGGGTGCTTTTTGTTGTCTGCCATGCCTGCGCCCCCTCTCTATGCTGCTTTGTCCTTGTGAGCGGCGCGGGCTGTTCCCCGCCGTCCCTTGTCCCCGTTCCTGCTCCCGTTCTGCTCCGGGCTATCCTCGCGGGCGGCTCTGATAAGCACCCGCAGCCAGTAGCATATAATCAGCCCCGCCAGAGCATTGAACAGGTCGCGCCCGTTCATGGTGTACGCTATGCCAGCAATAGCCGCCAGCACCGTGCGGAGCATAAGCCCCGCCGCTCCCGATAAGAGAAAGGGCACATAATCTCTTGCTTTCAATCTGTTCACCCCCTTGCTATACCGCTATTCTGATGTTCAGCCCATAGGTTAAGTAG
>SFHN01000273.1 GCA_004555635.1 [Eubacterium] saphenum | reverse complement strand
CTTTGAGGCGGCAAAAATTGCGTCGGCTCTGCGCAACGAGGGCGTTGAGGTTCAGTTTGATGTTGTCGGACGCTCGGTCAAGGCTCAGATGAAATATGCCAACAAGCTCGGCGCGCAGTTCACCGTTGTTCTCGGCGACAGCGAGCTTGAAAGCGGCGTTGTCAGGCTCAAAAACATGGAAAGCGGCGAGGAAACCGAGGTTGCACTTTCGGATTTTGAAAATGCTTTTCTGCGTGCAAGCCTCAGCGAAAGCCTCAAGGGGCTTGAGGAGCTCGGCGTTGACGCAGACATTGATATTGATGAACTCATGAACAAAAACTTATTTTAAGAGGTGTAAATAAATGGATACCATGAAAGGACTCAAAAGGACCGGCTACTGCGGTTCGTTCAGCGCAAAGAATATCGGTGAAACCGCCGTTGTCTGCGGCTGGGTACAAAAGCAGCGCGACCTCGGCTCGCTCATCTTTATTGACCTGCGCGACAGGACGGGAATTGTTCAGCTTGCCTTTGACGACCACACGGACAGGAGCGTTTTTGAAAAGGCGTTCACCGTCCGCAGCGAGTATGTACTTATGGCAAAGGGCGTTGTGCGTGAGCGTTCCTCAAAGAACCTTGATATTCCGACCGGTGAAGTTGAAATTGATGTTTCCGAGCTTCGCATTCTCGGCGAAAGCGAAACTCCGCCGTTCGATATAATTGAAAACTGCCCGACAAGCGAGCTTACAAGGCTTAAATACCGCTATCTTGACCTTCGCAGACCCGACTTGCAGAAAAACATTCTGCTTCGCCACAAGATAACAAAAATAACGAGAGACTATTTTGACGAAAACGGATTTATCGAAATAGAAACTCCCATTCTTATCAGATCCACCCCCGAGGGCGCAAGAGACTATCTTGTTCCGAGCCGTGTTCACAAGGGCAAATTCTACGCTCTGCCGCAGTCGCCCCAGCTTTATAAGCAGCTTTCAATGGTTGCGGGCTTTGACAGATATATGCAGATTGCCCGCTGTTTCCGCGACGAGGATTTGAGAGCCGACCGCCAGCCCGAGTTTACTCAGATTGACCTTGAAATGTCGTTTGTCGATATGGAGGATGTCCTTAAAATCGGCGAGGGATATATGGAGAGAGTTTTCCGCGAGGCTCTCGGTGTTGAAATTCAGCTTCCGCTTCCGAGGCTTACTTATAAAGAAGCAATGGAGCGTTACGGCAGCGACAAGCCCGATACCCGCTACGGTATGGAAATCTATGATTTGAGCGAAACCGTCAAGGATTGCGGCTTCGGCGTTTTCACGGGTGCGCTTGAAGCGGGCGGCAGCGTGCGCGGAATAACCGCTAAAAACGCGGTAGCCGTGCTCACGAGAAAAGAGATAGACAAGCTCACCGAAATGGTCAGAGGCATTGGCGCAAAGGGTCTTGCATGGATAAGGCTCAATGAGGACGGCAGTATGGCTTCGTCCTTCGCAAAGTTTATGACCGACGGCGAGATGACGGCAATTCTTGAAAAGGCAGACGCAAAAGCGTGCGATGTGGTGCTGATTATCGGCGACGGCAAAAATTCAACCGTGCTTTCGGTTCTCGGCGCTCTGCGTCAGGCGGTTGCAAAGAAGCTTGATATCATTCCTGAGGGCAAATACAATCTGCTTTGGATAACCGAATTCCCGTTCTTTGATTGGGATGAGGAAACCCGGCAGTTTGTTGCAATGCATCATCCGTTCACCGCTCCCATGGACGAGTGCCTTGAATACCTTGAAACCGACAAGGCGGCTGTCAGAGCAAAGGCATATGACCTTGTGCTCAACGGCATTGAGCTTTGCTCAGGCTCTATCAGAATAACCAATCCCGAGCTTCAGGCACGCATTTTCTCCCTGCTCGGCTTGAGCGACGAGGAAGCGCACAGCAAATTCGGATATCTGCTTGACGCTTTCAAATACGGCGCACCGCCCCACGGCGGCATGGGCATCGGGCTTGACAGGCTTGTTATGCAGATGCTCGGCTGCGATTCTCTGCGTG
Organism: [Eubacterium] saphenum; assembly: GCA_004555635.1. GTDB lineage: Bacteria > Bacillota > Clostridia > Oscillospirales > Ruminococcaceae > CAG-115. The sequence goes on along the minus strand of SFHN01000273.1, from coordinate 247 downwards.
ATGTCATCGCTTACCCCAAGGTTCAGAATGCGAGCGAGCCGATGACCGAATGTCCCGCGCAGGTTGATGAAATTCAGCTCAAAGAGCTGGGCATAACCGATATGGTTAATGAGGACTGACGGGCCTTCACCTGCGGGTGAGCCTTACATAGCATATAGTTAGAAACATTTTTAAATAATAATTTCCACAGAAAGGATTTTCTATTATGGCAAGAGTTTATAATTTTTCGGCAGGTCCTTCAATGCTC
>SFHN01000272.1 GCA_004555635.1 [Eubacterium] saphenum | reverse complement strand
GGATTTGCGGGAATAGTACCGAGCAGCAGAAGCACAAGCGACAGCACAAACGTCCAGCCTGCGCCCGTGATAATCTCGCTCATCATATTCTTGCTGATGTTGTCAAACAGGTTGAACTTCTCGGTGCGGGCGTTGAAGCCGTTGAACACTGCGATGAAGATGAAGAACGCAAAGTACGCGGTGTGAAGATAAGCGTGCGGCTCGCCCGATACGCTCTCGCGAATCCAGCCGAGGTTTTCGAGAGGATTTGCGGGAATAGTACCGAGCAGCAGAAGCACAAGCGACAGCACAAACGTCCAGCCTGCGCCCGTGATAATCTCGCTCATCATATTCTTGCTGATGATAGCTTCGTTTCTGCGCTTGGGTTTTTCGTTCATAAAGCGGTGGAGAGCAGGCTCGCCGCCGAATGCCAGCGCCGCGAGCGTATCCATTACGAGGTTTACCCACAGAATCTGGATAACGTTGAGCGGAGAAGCCAGGTCGAGCAGCGGGCAGATGAACGAAATCAGCACCGCAGCGACGTTGATTGTAAGCTGGAAAATGATGAACTTTCTGATAGAATTGAAGATTGTGCGTCCGTAAAGTATCGCCTTGTCGATAGAGTTGAAGTTGTCGTCAAGGATAACGATATCGGAAGCCTCCTTTGCGACCTCCGTGCCGCCGCCCATCGCAAAACCGACGTCGGCTTTCTTCAGCGCGGGAGAGTCGTTTACGCCGTCGCCCGTCATACCCGCGACAAGGTCAAGCTCCTGCGCTATGCGCACCAGACGGCTCTTGTCTGAGGGCAGCGCTCTCGCGATAACGCGGATATCGGAAAGCTTTTCCTTGATTTCGTCGTCGGAGAGTTTAGCAAGCTCGTCGGAAGTAAGCACTATGTCGCTCTCCTTCTCGATAAGCCCCGCTTCCTTTGCAATAGCAACCGCGGTTTCCTTGCGGTCTCCCGTTATCATAACAACCTGAACGCCCGCGCCCTTAACCTCGCGGATAGCGGTAACCGACTCGGGACGAACCTCGTCGCGGATACCGATTGCGCCGACAAGGGTCCAGTTGTCGCCGTTGGGAAGCGCGTCCTCACCGAGCACGTCGTCGCTTGTCGCGAGTGCAAGCACGCGGATAGCGCGGTTTGCAAGCTCGTCAATCTTTGCATTGAGTGCGGTCATATCAAAGGGCTGCTTGTTGCCGTTTTCGTCGTAGTAGCTGCTGCACCGCTGAAGAATTTTCTCGGGTGCGCCCTTGATGAGCGTCATATTGTATGCGCCCTCGACCTGCGTTGCGGAGTATTTGTTCGTGGAGTTAAACGGAATGTTACCGACAGCCTTTAAGCCGTCAAGCTTTGCGCCGTTTATGTCAAAGCCGAGAATAGCGCGCTCGGTTGCGTTTCCGCCGAGCACTCTGCGTTCCTTGCCCTCGCCGCTTACCATAGACAGCGTGTTGTGCTGAATGCAGACGGAGAGTATCTCGCGAAGCTTTCCGCCGATTTCGTCAATCGTCTTGCTTTCCTTTACGTCGCCGCTTATAAAGGACACCGCCTCAAGCTTGCCCTTTGTGATAGTACCTGTTTTATCGGAGAACAGAATGTTAAGCGAGCCTGCGGTTTCTATTCCCGCAACCTTTCTTACAAGGACGTTGTCCTTAAGCATTTTGCCCATATTCTGCGCGGAAACAATCGCTATCATCAGCGGAAGTCCCTCGGGAACCGCCATTACGATGATGATAACCGCAAGCATAACCGCCTCAATAAGCACGTTAAGCAGCGGCAGCCACCAGCCCGCAGCGCCGAAGAATGCTCCAACGCCAACGTCAATGAAGATTTCCTTAATTACTACCGCAGCCGCAATCGCGATACCGCCGATATAGCCGAACTTGGATATGCCGTCGGCAAGCTTGCCGAGTTTGAGCTTGAGCGGAGTTTCTCTGTCATCATCGGTCTGAAGCTCGCTCGCGATTTTGCCGTAAACCGACTTATCGCCGACAACCGTAACCTGCATTACCGCGTTGCCCGAGCAAACAACCGCGCCGCGGAACACCTTGTGCTCGTTGTCGAAGTTGGTGTTGTCGTCGGTGTCCGTCCAGCCCTCGGGAACGGCAATCTTCTTAGCCTCGCGGCTTTCGCCGTTAAGAACCGACTGGTCAACCTTCAAGTCGCCGTCGATGATGATACCGTCTGCGGGTATCTTGTCGCCCGCCTGAAGAAGAATAGCGTCGCCTACCACGATGTCGTTTATCGAAACCTCAACAACGTCACCGTTGCGGTAAACCTTGCACATAATGCGGGAGGCTTCTTCCTGAAGCTTCTGGAACGCGTTTTCGTTTCTGTACTCGGAGAAGGTGGAAACGAGCGTTGCAAGCGCAATCGCAATGAAAATTCCGACCGGCTCAAACCACTCGGGAGCGCTCTCCTTCGGTACTATATTCAGTATTCCGAGAACCGCGAGAACAACGTTTATTAAAAGCGCTACGATGAGTATCTTAATCATCGGGTCGCCGAGGTTGTCCTTCAGC
>SFHN01000271.1 GCA_004555635.1 [Eubacterium] saphenum | reverse complement strand
ATCCGCCAAAAACCGCTTTCCCGCAATTGTAACGCTGCTGATTTTCTTTATTCTGTTCTGGGTGTCGCAGTCGGCTATGAGCGTACCGATAATGCTGGTTGAGCTGCCGATGGCTATGGAACATTTCAGCGCTCTCGGCGAATCGCCGACATTCGAGACTCTGATGAGTTTTTTCACAAGCCCCCCCGCAGAGTATGCCGAAACCGGAACTATCATTCAGCTTTTTGCCACCATAATTCCCGCTGCGATAGCGATAATATTCTGCCGCTTTGCCGAGGGAAGAAGCCTGCGCAGTATGGGCTTTGTAAAGGAAAAGGCGCTGCCGAAGTATTTGCTGGGTCTTGCCGCAGGTATGGTGATGTTCAGCGCGGTGCTTCTGCTTGCGGTTGTCACGGGAAACGCTTCATTCGGCGGCATAGGTGTAATTTCAAGCCCGCTGATGTATGCGCTTATCTGTGTAGGCTGGCTTTTGCAGGGCGCGGAGGAGGAGATAATCTGCCGCGGCTGGCTTATGACCTCGCTCTCGATAAAGCTTCCGATGTGGGCGGCGGTTATCATAAACTCCGCGTTTTTCTCGGTTATGCACCTGTTCAATGCGGGATTCAATTTCCTCGCGGCGCTCAACATTCTGCTGGTAGGCATTATGCTGTCGCTGTTTGCGGTGCGCTTCAATAATATCTGGATAAGCTGTGCTATTCACAGCGTCTGGAACTGGGTTCAGGGCAACTTTTACGGGCTTCCCGTCAGCGGTATGGCGACAGGCTCGTCGGTGTTTAACTTTGAGCTTACGGGCAGCGAGCTTTGGACGGGCGGCTCGTTCGGCTTGGAGTCGGGACTTGGCGCGACGATTGTCTGCGCGGTGGTTATACTGCTGTTGATTTTCGTTCCGCAGAAAAAGAAAGGCGTTGGAAACCCGACTTCCGCACAGGCGGCGTAGTCATTGTCCGGAGCTTTGCCGTTCCCGCTTCGGAATAGTAAAATCGAGTGATAATACTCCCAATCTCCCCGCAGACGCTGTATCTTCGGGGAGATTTTCTATTCCGCATTGTGACCGCCGACAAGACCGTTTCGCGCTATCGCTGTTGCGTGTTCCGTAAGGCTTATTCCTTTCAGAATAGCATTTTTGCCGTAGCGCTGCTTTATCTCAAGTACCGCAGACTGCATGCGGCGCTCGCGCTCATCTCTTTCGGGATCGGCTTCTCTGCCGTTTTCGTCAATCAGCGTCGGCTCCGCAAGGCTTTTGTCAACAACCTCTCCGAGCGTTATCCCAAGCCGCCGTATCGGCTCAGAACGAAGCGTTGTGCCGCGGTAAATCCGCTCAAACTCCGCCATCAGCTTTTTCAGCGAGTCGGTGCGGCTTTCGAGCTTGTGCGAGCCGCCGGTAGCAGGCATTTCCTCGTCGGCATAGCCCACGAACAAACCGACGCTGCTTGCCGCAATCCCGTTTTCCACCAGCTCCAGCACCAGCCCGTCAACCATCTCCTTTAGTACGGTTAGCGCGTTTTCGTAGTTGTAGTTCTCGAACAAAATCTGACTGTTGGAAAGCGAGCGGTTTTCCGAAACGTAGCTTCGGATATCGCTCATCGTGCAAGGCTCAACCCCGTTTGCGTGGTCTATCAGATACATCGCGTTTACGCCGAACTCCTTGTATAGCCGCTGCTCGTCAAGGTGTGCCACGTCGTACAAGTCAACTGCGCCCATATGCTCCAGCCTGCGCGCAATACCGCGCCCGATGTTCCATATGTCGGTTATCGGCGTGTGGTGCCATATCGTGCGGCGAAACTCCTCCTCGTCCAGATATCCGATGTGGGCAGGGGAGTGCTTTGCAGTAATGTCCAGCGCGACCTTCGCGAGAAACATATTCGTGCCTATCCCCGCGGTAGCGCATATGCCTGTTTCCCGCTTTACCGCATCAGTCATCATCAGCGTCATTTCCGCTGCGCTTTTTTTGTATGCGCGCAGATACGGCGACAGGTCGATAAAGCACTCGTCGACCGAGTAAACGTGTATGTCCTCGCTGCTCACAAACCGCAGATATATCGCGTAAATGTCGGCGGAGTATTTCATATACAGCTTCATTCGCGGCATAGCTATCGTGTATTGTGTCCCCGGCGGTATCTCGAAAATGCGGCAGCGGTTTTTTACCCCCGTTGATTTCAGGGCAGGGGAGATGGCAAGGCAGATTGCTCCGCCCCCGCGCGACGGGTCAGCCACCACAAGATTGTCCTTGAACGGGTCAAGCCCGCGCTCCACACATTCTACC
>SFHN01000270.1 GCA_004555635.1 [Eubacterium] saphenum | reverse complement strand
GCAACAACATCGCGAACGTAAACACCACCGGCTACAAGACCAACGTAGTCACCTTCGCGGACGTTTACTATCAGACAAAGCGCTCCCCTTCGGGCGCAACGGCAACCCTCGGCGGCGTTAACCCTATGCAGACGGGCTACGGCGTAAAGATGAACTCGACCACCGCGAATATGTCGCAGTCGGGCTTCACCTACTCCGACAGCATTTACGATATGGCACTTGACGGCGAGGGCTTCTTCCAGCTTATGGACGGCGCGGGAAATCTCCTCTACACAAGAGCGGGCGTGTTCAACATCGACGAGCAGGGCTACCTCGTAAACGCGAGCGGCTATCACGTTCTCGGTATTTCGGGCGACAGCACGGGTCAGGCTCCCGGCAGCGAAATCATCAGAATTATCATTCCCGATACGCAGGCGAAGGCTTCCTCCGCGACAAAGGAGATAAACGGCACAAACGTAACGCTCTCTATGTCCGCTCCCTCGGACAACTCCAACATTTCCGTTGCGTTTACAAACAGCGCATACCCCTTTGCTACATATTCAAACGGCATACTTAACATCTTTATGAATATGAACGAGCAGTATAACTCCGAAACCGATTTCCAGAACGCTATTAACGCGGCGCTTGCGGCGGGCGGAGTTACGCTCCCAGACGACCTCGACCTTAACATCGCGTTCGAGTCTATCCCGAACGACCCCGAGGCGGTTGCGGCGACAAACACCGTTGAAAGCTGGAGCTACACCACCAGCAACTCCACGGTAGAGTTCTATGTGCCGTATGACTATAACACCGGAATAAAGGACTCGGGCGGAACCGATATCATCGAGCAGAGAAACGCGCGCATAGCGTTTGCGACCCCCGAGCTTACGGAGGACACGGGCGTTGAGTACACGATAAGCATTGCTGCATACGACGACAGCGCGGCGCACACGGAAGTGTCTTATTCAGACGGCACTTGGACAATCACCCCCTGCCCGAACACCACCGCTTCCGACATCAACAAGGCGATTGCCGAATACATCGAAGCGCACCCCGATGATGATATCCCCGCGCTTACCTGCACAGCGTTCTCTATGCCCTCTACCGACAACGGCAACAAGGAAACCGCGTTTGCGGCGATTTCCGGTGTTGGCGACAAGAAGATGCAGGGCGGCAAGGGCAGCGTATCGCAGATAAGATTTGACGCGACCGAGCCGGGCGCATACGCGAACGACTATAAGATAGTTTTCGCATATACCTCGAACTACGGCACAACAAAGGCTGCATGGGACGAGAACACCCTCACCATCACCATCGGCAACGACACCAAGATTGAGGACATCAACGAAGCAATTAAGGCGGCGGCAAACGGCGACCCGAAAAAGCTGCTCACAATGACGGGTATGTCCGAGCTTGAGAATATGAACCCCGCGCAGAGAAAGGCGCTGTTTGAGGGCAACCCCTCGATGTCGCTCGGCGGCGGTAAGGACAGCTTCTTCACCGAGATAGCAAAGAGCCTTTCGACCTTCAACCTTGTTGACGGCAGAACGGGTTCTCCGCAGAGCTACAAGGACCTCGAAAACGTAACCATTCAGACTGACGGCACCATAATCGGAAAGCACGCGGTTCACGGCGACATAGTTCTCGGCAGAATTGACATCGCGACATTTGACAATCCGAACGGACTTTCCGCTGTCGGCGGCACGAACTTCGTGCAGACTGTGGCTTCGGGAAACGTTAAGCTCAGCATTGCGGGCGAGTCGGGCGCAGGTGAGATTGTTGCGGGCGCTCTCGAAATGTCGAACGTTGACCTTTCTCAGGAGTTCACCGATATGATTACCACGCAGAGAGGCTATCAGGCAAACTCCCGAGTTATCACGACCTCGGATACAATGCTTGAGGAGCTGCTCAACCTTAAGAGATAACTAACTGAGGGTTTTGCCGCGGGGCAAAAACGCTCCGCGGCGTAAACCCGATTTAAGAGGAACGCCATGATTTTTCTGACAAAGCTTGACGGGAAGCAGATTTTGCTTAACGAGCAGAACATAGAGGTTGTCACCGAAACCCCCGATACCGTCATTGTGCTTAACAACGGGCACAGCTACATCGTGCGCGAGAGTATGCAGGAGCTGTACACGAAAACCGTCGAATACAACAGGCAGCGGCGACGCGCGGCAATTAAATCGGCGGCGCGGCAGGAAAAGCCTTAGTCATAAAGAAACGAAAGAAAAAGTAAGCGAGGTATATTGTTTTGAACTTTAGTATTATTATAGGCTGGGTTATTGCGTTT
>SFHN01000269.1 GCA_004555635.1 [Eubacterium] saphenum | reverse complement strand
GGTGCTTTGTGCGAATGAATATCTCGCCGCCGTGCATTCCCGTGCCGCAGAAATCGCCGACGGGGCAGACGTCCTCAAACCCTATTCCAAGCACGATTATTCTGCCGCCTGCCTGATACTCCGCGAGGAAATCGCCCGCTCTGCCGCCAATCATCATCAGCGGAATTTTCTCCATATACTGCTTCATATGGATACCCGCGCGATAGCCCGCTGAGCCTTTTATCAGTATCCTGCCATCTCTCATACCATAGCCGGGAGCGTCGCCGCAGTTTCCGTGAATGGTAATCGTGCCGTCGTTCATAGTGTCGCCGACCGCGTCCTGCGCGTTGCCGTAAACAGTGATGTTGCTTCCCGTGAGGTACGCTCCTAGAGCGTTTCCGGGAATGCCGTGAATGTGGATATCCTTCTTAACGCAACCGCTGCCGACATAGCGCTGTCCGAGCATATTCTCTATCTCCACCTTTGAGGTGCGGCAGCTGCGGATTTTTTCGTTAAGCTCGCGGTGGCTCAAATTTTCGGCGTTTATTTTCATTGCGGTGTTGCTCCTTATTGTAGTATTTCTCTGCGGCGCTCGCCCGAGAACGCTGCAAGCGCGGGGTTTTCCGCGATAAGCTCAAAGTCAATGCTGTCAATCGGTATCCGCTCGCGGATAAGCGCGGTGTAAATTCCCGCGCGGGCAATTTTGTCGCCCGTCAGAATAAAGCCGTTGAGCTTGTTGTCGGAGTAAAACAGCTTTTTTACGTTCTCGCCGTCGGAGGTTTCGTAAACCGTTCCGGCATAGCTTCCCGCGGTGATAATATGCAGCCCGAAGAAGCCGATTGCGTTCATCGGGAACAGGTTCTCGGAGGTTTCCGAGCCGCCCGCCATATTCTTTCCCGCAACAACTCCCTGCTGATATGCGTTCGGGAGGATAGCGATGATTTTCTCTTTGCCGTCGGTTATATCCGTGCTTACCGTGCAGTCGCCCGCAGCGTAGATGTCCTTAGTGCCCTTTACCGCCTGCTTTTTGTCGGTGACAATGCCGCGGTTAATCTCGCCGCCCGCGCTCTCGCAGAGCGCTGTTTCGGGGCGCACTCCGACAGCCATTATCAGCATATCGAAATCTACCTTTTCGCCGTTCGCAAGCACCGCGCTGTTCTCGGAAAATTCCGCAGCGCTTGTGCCAAGGATAAACCGAACGCCCTTCTGCTCGATATGCTTCTGAACGACCGCAGCCGTGCTTTCGTCGAGAATTGACTGAAGAATACGGTTTGACAGGTCAACGACCGTCATCTTCGCGTTGTAGTGCTCAAGCGCTTCTGCCGCTTTCAGACCGATAAGACCCGCGCCGACAATAAGCACTTTCATTCCGTCGGTGAGCTTTTCGCGTATAGCAAGAACGTCATCGTACTTCATAAAGGTGAACATATTCTTCACCTTTTCAAGCCCCTTTACGGGCGGCACGAACGGCTTTGAGCCGGTTGCGAGAAGCAGTTTCTTGTAGGCGATTTCCTCGCCGCTTTCAAGCTTGACAATCTTTTTCTTGCTGTCAACGGAAACGGCTTTCTTGCCGAGCATGGTGTCCGCCTTGTTGTCTGCGTAGAACGTTTCGGGGCGGTAATTCATATTCTCCTCGGAAACCGCGCCCTTAAGCAGATAGGAAATCAGCGGGCGGGAATAGATGTGGTGGTTTTCGTCGGAGATAATCAGCAGGCTGCCTTTCTTGTCCTTTTCGCGGATACCGCTGACAGCGCCCGCCGCAGCGGCGGAGTTGCCGATTATAACGTAATCGTACTTCATCAGTCCTCACCCCTTTCCTCGTATACAAGCGCGCCGTTTATGCAGTTTTTAACGCACGCAGGTGTGCCGCAGGAGTTGTTTGTACAAAGCTCGCATTTGCCAGCGCTCTTTCCGTCAGAGTCGGGGACAACGCAACCGTAGGGGCAGGAAAGCACGCAGGTGAAGCAGCCGACGCACTTGCTCTTGTCGATTGTTACAACGCCGTCCTTCTTGCTGATAGCACCCGTAATGCAGTTTTGCATACAAAGCGCATTGTCGCAGTGCCTGCACTGAACGGCGAAGTTAATGCTTCCGCAGTTTTCCACCTCGATCTTCGGAGCGACTGTCTTGTTCAGCTTAAACGCCTTTGCCATATCGGTTTCGCCGCTGCCCGCAAACGCGCAGTAGTATTCACACAGGTGACAGCCTAAGCACCTGTCCTCGTTTACATAAACCTTTTTCATAAGAACTGCCGCCTTTCCTTATTCTCCCGCGTGGAGTATTCCGAGAATGTCCAGCTC
>SFHN01000268.1 GCA_004555635.1 [Eubacterium] saphenum | reverse complement strand
GGCTTTGAGATGGACGCCATCGCGTCCGTGGTCATCGGCGGCTCCTCCCTCTCCGGCGGCGAGGGCACCGTGGTCGGCACCATCATCGGCGCGGCCATCATCGGCGTGCTGAGAAACGCGCTGGTGCTTTTGAAGGTGGACTCCTACTTCCAGACGCTGATCATCGGCGCGGTCATCATCGTGGCCGTCTCCATCGACCAGATCCGCAAGTCCAAGTCCTGACGGATTATACCGCTCCGGCTCCGGCCGGAACGGATAATTAAATATGAACGGAGGTATAACCCCATGAAGAAACTTCTCGTTGTGCTCCTGGCCCTGGCAATGGCCCTGGCAATGGTTCCCGCAATGGCCGAGAATGAAGACATCACCATCGTGATGATCGGCCAGCAGCTGGGCAACGTGGTCTTCCTCGACGCCGAAAAGGGCATGAACGCCGCCGGCGCGGATCTGGGCGTGACCGTCGAGTGGCAGTCCCCCCTGCGCGCGGAAGCTGAACTCCAGAATGAGATCATGCTCAACCTGCTCTCCCGCGGCGACGTGGACGGCATCGCCATCTCCTGCACCACCGGCGACGCGCTGATGGCTTCCATCAACGCCGCCCTCGACGCGGGCATCCAGGTCGTCTGCTACGACGTGGACTCCCCCACCTCCAACCGCGAGTACTACATCGGCACTGAGAACTACAAGGCCGGCTACACCTGCGGCGAGTACATGATCGACCTGTACAAGGACAGCCTTATTTTCTTTCTAATGCAGTATGTAAAAAGCGCGGATATCGCAGAGGAGCTTGTAGAAGACACATTTGTTGCGCTAGCGGTAAAGAAGCCGAAGTTCAGCGAAACCGCGCAGTTTAAGACGTGGCTGTTTACGATAGCGCGAAACAAGGCGCTTAACTACCTGCGAAGCGCGGCATTTCGCAGGAGCGTGCCGCTGGAACAGGCGGAGGAGCTGCTCTCGCCCGACTGCGCCGAACAGCGCCTGCTGCGGCAGGAGCGCTATCGCGCGCTGTATGCGGCGATGGACAAACTGAACGAAAATCAGCGCGAGATGGTGTACCTCGTTTATTTCGAGGACATGAGTATCGCGCAGGCGGCGGGCGTTATCCGCAAAACGCAGCGGCAGGGCAACACTATCCTGTTCAGAGCAAGGCAGAAGCTGAAAGAAATTTTGCAAAAGGAGGGCTTCGAGTATGAAAACTAGTCACGAAATGGTGCAGAGCGTTCTCAAAAAGCAAAAGAAGATACTCCGCAGACGAAAAGCCGTCCTTACGGCGCTTAGCGCGGCTGCGGGCGTGTGCGCGATTGCGGGTGCGGTAATCCTAAGCCCAACGCTTTTCCCGCGGCAGGGTGTAAATCTTGTTGACAGTCAAAGCCCTGCGGACAGCGCTTTTGAAACTAAAAAACCGCTGGAGCTTCTGAATTACTCCGCAAACGAAACGGAAGAATATTCTGTCATTTCGTTTTACGAATGGGAAACGATAAGCGACTTCTCACTTTTCAGGGAATATTTCTTCGGTACTTGGAAGATGACGGACGGCATGGAATTTCAAAAAGGAATCGGTAAAGAATCCTTTATTATAGATGATTCCGAGAAGTGTCTGAATTTTGCGAGAAAAGCAAACCTCCGCGCACACGACAACTACTATAAGGTGAGCGAAAACGTGCTTGCTTTCACGATGAACTCAAACGCAGAGGGGTATCTTTTCTGGCTGGACACTAATCAGCCCGATACGCTGTACTGTATTCCGTATTACCCCTCTCACGTTTCATTCAAGCCGTTCGTCTCAATTTCCGGAAATGCAGAGCCTGCCGTCTACAAAAAGACAAGCGCTCCGATAAACGAGCCGCAAAACGGGTTCTTAAGCGTTTATCGGCTGTATGAATTGTCGCGGGAGTACGGGATTGACTTTGATATGCTTGTCAACATCGAGTACGACGACAAGAGCGGAGAAATGCTATATCACGATGACTGGTATCAGTTTTACTCTATATATCTCGTTTCCGAAGCGCCCGAAAAGCTTGTGCTTAACACCTTGCTTGGGAACGCTATGGCGGCAGCGAAAGAGGTTGAAGTAAACATAACGTTCGAGAAAATCGGCGGGGAGTGGGAACGGAAAGTGGATATTGTGAATACTGCTCCCGCAAGCGAAGAAATCACCGAGCCCAAAAAGCCCGAGGGAACGGATAATTCGCCCTCCGAAGCCGAAAAAGCGCTCGAATGGAAATCAAACGCGGAGTTCTATTTCTCGCAGGACGGGCTAAGCTTTCAGATAGCGGCAAACAAGGCG
>SFHN01000267.1 GCA_004555635.1 [Eubacterium] saphenum | reverse complement strand
GTGAGGTCATAATGGATAGTATTATCAAGGCTGCCGATGTGTGTATGGATTTCACTATCGGCGATGGCAGCGTTGTGCACGCTCTGAAAGGGATAAACCTCGAAATAGTGCCGCATAAGCTGTCCGTGCTCCGCGGGCGCTCGGGTTCGGGCAAGACTACGCTCATAAATATCTTGGGAGCGTTGGATAAGCCCACTTCGGGCGGAGTTTTTTTTCTCGACCGAGAAAACGATATCACAAAGCTTTCGGACGCTGCGCGGGATAAAATCCGGCGCACCGATATGGCTTTCGTGTTTCAGTCGGTGGCGCTGATTTCCACTATGACGGCGTATGAAAACGTTGAGCTTGCTCTTCGTATGAGGAAGCTTCCCTACAAGGAACGCGCCCGCCGCGCAAAGCAGGCGCTTATACAGGTCGGTCTGGAAAAGCGAATGCACCACCGCCCTGGAGAGCTTTCGGGCGGCGAGCAGCAGCGAGTTGCGATTGCGCGCGCGGTTGCTGGAAGCCCAAAGATAATATTCGCCGACGAGCCGACAGCTGAGCTTGACAGCCCGACAGGTCTGGCGGTTATGAAGCTGTTCAGAGAGCTTGTTCGGCAGAACGACCTGACTGTTGTGATGACTACGCACGATACTTCTATGATGGAGTTTGCGGATATTGTTTACACGCTGGAGGACGGCGTGATAAGCGACACCACGATAAACCCGGAAACGGAGGAGAACGATGCCTAAAAAGGTTATGCTCGCCCCGCCGGAAAACGTGATGGTGCAGGCTGAAAATCTTGTGAAGATATACAAATCCTCTGAGGTTGAGGTAATGGCACTCCAAGGGCTTGACCTTACGGTTGAGCGCGGGGAGCTGATGGGAATTGTCGGCGCTTCGGGCAGCGGAAAATCGACGCTGCTGAACGTGCTCGGCGGGCTTGACAAGCCGTCGGCAGGTTCGCTTTTCATTGACGGAAAGGATATGCTGAAGTTCAATGACAAGGACCTGATGGAGTACAAGCGCAAAACGGTTGGCTTTGTGTGGCAGAATAACGCGCGAAACCTTATACCGTATCTTACCGCGCAGCAAAATGTCGAAATGCCAATGCTCCTCTCGGGTTTTTCGGGAAGGCAGCAGCGCGCGACGGAGCTTCTTGATATGGTGGGGTTATCTCACAGGAGAAATTCGCGGCTTGACCAGATGTCAGGCGGCGAGCAGCAGCGAGTTGCGATTGCGATTGCGCTGTCAAACAATCCGAAGCTTCTGCTTGCGGACGAACCGACAGGCTCGGTTGACACGGCGACATCAAAGCTGATTCTTGACGTGTTCAGAGAGCTTAACAGGGCGATGGGCGTCACCGTGATAATCGTGACGCACGACACAAAGCTTTCTCGGCAGATTGACCGCGTGGTTGCTATCCGCGACGGAAAGACCTCGACTGAAATGCTGAGAAAGCCCGCAAAGGCGCTGTCTTTCGGAGAGCTTTCCGAGGAGGCGCAGGCGGAGCAGCACGAGGAGGTTTCCGTGCTCGACAGGGCAGGGCGGCTGCAAATTCCGAAAGAATATCTCGACGCGCTCGGGATTAAGGGCGGCGCGAAGGTTCGCGTTGAGCTTGAGGAGGACAGGATATGTATCTATCCTCGCACGGGAGTGTAAATTATGGGAGTTCAGGGACTCTCTTAATCAGACGGTGTAGTCTGACGAATAAAAATGATGACAATACCGCAAGGCGGAAACAGGAAAGGTGGATTATACTGTGATAAACAATTGCAAGATAAATCTGAAAAGAGTTGTTTCGTTGTTTATGTCTGTGACAGTAGCTGCGTCGATGTTCTCGACAGGGGGGACGGCTGCTTTTGCCGAAGAAGACGCCGCTGCGTCGATGACGGAAGAGCTTAACGCGGACAACTTTAACGCAGTAAGCAACACAAACGCATACAAGAACTATATTGCAAAGTATACCAACGCTTCAAAACCGATGGAGGAGGTCGTTATCGACGTCACAAAGTTTGAGGCGTCGAACGGCGCAAACTGCGAGGTCGTTGACTTCGAGGGCGAAACCGACTGCGTATCGTGGCTTGACTGCGAAGGCTCGGTCACCTGGAACTTTGAAGTAAAGACCGCGGGTCTGTATAACCTTGAGATGTTCTACTATCCCGTTGCGGGAAAGAACACAACAATCGAGTATGAGCTTATGCTGGACGGCGAATATCCGTTCGACGAGGCAAAGCTCACAGAGCTCGACCGCTACTGGAAAAACAAGACCGCAATCGACTTTGACGCAAGACACAAGAATCAGAAGCG
>SFHN01000266.1 GCA_004555635.1 [Eubacterium] saphenum | reverse complement strand
ATCTTTTTTAGTGATTATAGCATATTATGGATTTTATGTCAATTTAATTTTGGGCAAGAAAATGGAAATGTATAGAATTTATTTACGATAATATATTGCGAAAAGTGGCGAAATCATTTTCAAAACCTATTAAACGTGAATAGAAAGCAAAGCTATTCACCATAAAATTATACTTAACGCGATAAAGCTGTATACATTTTGGTAATTTTTCGGAAAGGAGCAGGGGGTATGAAGCTTATTCTGATTGTTATTCCTGTGATTTCGGTGGTAATCGGCGCGGTAAACGGCAAGATGGGTGATATCTCGTCGGCAATTATTGACAAGGCGGGCGAGGCGGTAACGCTGTGCATTTCCATCTGCGGGATAATGTGCTTCTGGTGCGGGCTGATGAAGGTCGCGGAGCGCTCGGGGCTGGTGGATAAGCTTGCGGGCTTAATTTCTCCGCTGGTCGGGCTGCTGTTTCGCGACATAAAGCGCGGCGGAAAGGCGGCGGGGCTAATCTGTATGAACCTTGCGGCAAATCTTTTCGGGCTTGGAAACGCCTCGACCCCGCTCGGGATTAAGGCAATGCAGGCTATCCGCGAGGAAACGGAGGAAACGCAAAGCGGCGACTACGCGTGCGACAGTATGATTATGCTCGCGGTGCTTAACACGGCAAGCCTTCAGCTAATCCCTACAACTGCGGCGGCGCTGCGCGCGGCAAACGGCGCGGGAAACCCTATGGAAATACTGCCGTGCGTGTGGGCGGTGTCGGCGTATTCGGTGACGGTGGCGGTACTTGCTGCGAAGATTTTGGGCGCTTTTTTCAGGCGCTCGGAGAGAAAGCGCAGGGCAAAGAATGGAGCTTAGCAAATACATAATACCCGTTGTGGCGGTGGCGGTGCTGGTTTATGGCGCGATAAAGAAGGTTGACGTGTTTTCCGCATTCTGCGAGGGCGCAAAGGAAGGGCTTATGACCTGCGCGGAAATTCTGCCTGCGCTGGTGCTGCTGCTTGTGTGTATCGGAATGTTCCGCGCAAGCGGCGCGGTTGACGCGCTGACGGAGCTGCTAAGCCCGCTTTGCCGCGCGGTCGGGTTTCCCGCAGAGTGTATGCCGCTGGTGCTGCTGCGGCCGTTTTCGGGCAGCGGGGCTATCGCGATATACAACGACATCGCGCAAAGCAGCGGCGCTGACAGCCTTGCGGAGCGCGTCGCGGCAATACTTCTCGGCTCGTCGGAAACGACTTTCTACACGATTGCGGTGTATTTTTCGGCGGTAGGCGTTACGAAAACGCGGTATGCCGTGCCTGCGGCTCTTACTGCGGACGCAACTGCGTGGATAGTGTGCGGCGCGGTCGCGTGGCTTGCTTTCGGCGGGTAACTTAAGTTCAGCCTGCTGAAAATCCTCTCTTGTAATTTAAGGGAATATGTGCTACAATGTAAAAAAACGGAGCGGTGGTGGTTTCGTGGAGTACATTGTCGGCACGGTGATGATAGTCCTGCTGCTTTTCTTTTTGGGAATGGAATGGACGCAGATAGTTGTGCTGTTCTTTTTTGCGGTGGGAGTTGCATTCGGGCTGCTGTTTTTGTTTTTCGTGTTCTGTGCAGTTGTGGCGTTAGCTTCAAAGCCCGTTTCCGCGGAGTTCTCCGAGATAAAGCGCAACAACCGCGGCTTTGTAAGCCCACACTACATCGCCGAGGGCAGGGAATACCCCAACCTGTTTCCGTGCGAGGTTGTTTTGCGTGACAAGCTTTACATAAAAGGCAGAACCGTCCGCGTAAGGGTTAACAAGGCGCTTGGCGTCGTGCTGGACAAGAACGCGGTGTATTCTATTGTGTTCGGGCTTTTGGCGTCGCTGGTGCTGGCGGCGGTTATTCTCGGAATACTTATGCCGATTTTGGAGTGGATTGCATAGGAAAATATAGGAAATTATCTTTCCCGCAGATTATTCTGCGGGATTTTTTTTGAAAAATGGGTTTTACAGCAAGTCGGGGGAATAATATTTTTTGCGCTGAAAGCGCTCTATGAGCGGTTTTACAAATTCGGCAGAAAAAATTATTAAAAATTTTTGCGATTTTTCAAAAAAATATTAAAAAACCCCTTGACAATTCGAAAGAAAAGTGTTAAAGTATACTTAGCACTCAAGGCAAGGGAGTGCTAAAACAGAAAAATCGCGGAAAGGATGGGCTGTTCGTGGATACAAGAGCGATGAAAATTCTCGGCGCGATTGTTGACGAATATATAAAGACGGGCGAGCCTGTCGGGTCAAAGGCGCTTGCCTCGAGAGATGACATCTCGGTGTCCTCCGC
>SFHN01000265.1 GCA_004555635.1 [Eubacterium] saphenum | reverse complement strand
TGATTTCGGGGTGCTTCTTTTTCAGCGCATTAACAAATGAGCGCTTTGAGGGAACTTCCCCCCTCGCGGTAACAAGCACTGCCATAATCTGCCCGCTTGAAAAACCTCGGCGTATCAGAATATTTTTCAAAAAGCCTCTGCCGTTTTCGCGGTTAAAGGCGCGCATTTTGAAGCTCTGCGCAAGCACTGTGACGGTTCGTATAATTTCCTGTGACTTTTCGTCCTCAATCATACATTCCGAAACCTCGACCGCTGTCTTGTTGCTGCTTTTGTATATTCCTGCGCAAAGTCTGCCGTTTTTCTCAAAAAACAACGCCTGCACCTTGTTGCGATAGTGCAGGGGACACTCCATTCCGATAATCTCCTCAACGTGTGCAAAGCGACCCAGCAGGCGTATCGCGGTCTTCTGCTTGTGCGAAAGCTGCTCCTCGTAGGTCAGATTCTGAAGCTGACAGCCGCCGCATTTGCGCGAGTATCGGCAGAGCCGTGTCTGTTTTGGCTGTTCCATCTCGTTCTCCTTAAATTTGATTTTTATGTTATTATAGCATATTGAACGTATCTTTTCAACCGTTATCCACTTGTTTTTTCTTGTTTGTTTTGGTATAATAATATCAGCCCGCTTTTCGGGCAATACACCGACGGAGAAAAAAATGGCTCACATTACAGAAATAACCGATTTTGACAGAGAAGAACTCGCAGTTTTTTCGCGGCTCACAGAAGCGCAGCTTCGCAACAAGCTTGAGCCGACAAAGGGCGTTTTCATCGCCGAAAGCCCTATGGTGATAGACGTTGCGCTTAAATCTGGCTACAAGCCGCTTTCGATACTGACAGAGCATAAATACATCAACGGTAGCAGCGTAAACGACATTATCTCCCGCTGCGGAGATGTCCCCGTTTATGCGGCGGACAGGGAGCTGCTGTCGCAGCTTACCGGCTTCGAGCTTACGCGCGGAATGCTTTGTGCGTTTCGTCGCCCCGAGCTAAAGCAGGCAGAGGAAATCTGCCTCGGCGCAAAGCGCGTTGCAGTTCTCGAAAACATAGCCGATTCTACAAACGTCGGCGCAATAATCCGCTCTGCGGCTGCGCTGAATATCGACGCGGTGCTGCTTACGCCTTCCTGCTGCGACCCGCTTTGCCGACGTGCTGTCAGAGTAAGTATGGGAACAGTGCTTCAGGTGCCGTGGACCTATCTTGGCGCAAACGCAGATGAATGGCCGCAAAGCGGTATGGAGCGCCTTCACAAAATGGGTTTTCGCACCGCTGCAATGGCGCTGTCCGACAATTCTGTCAGCATAGACGACCCTGTTCTCGCCGCCGAAGAGAAGCTTGCCATTGTCCTCGGAACAGAAGGAAACGGTCTTGCACACGATACGATTGCTGCCTGCGACTATACCGTGAAAATCCCTATGTCGCACGGTGTTGACTCGCTGAATGTCGCTGCCGCTGCAGCCGTTGCGTTCTGGCAACTTAGAGTGCAACCCGGCTTCTGACGTTGCGTCAGAATGCGTTTCCGAAAACCCTTACAGGTAATTCTTTCCCTCACGGGTAAAGCACAGCGCTTTGCGATATACTACCGTAGAGGTGATGACAATGAGCCAAAAGAAAAACTTTGGTCCCGCAAATCCGCTGGTGCCGAATGTAAGCAACCCGTGCTTTTCAAGCATACAGCCCGAAAAGCCGATATCGAGGGTCTATCGCGAAATTGATAACGACCTTGCGCGCGATAATCTCGAAAACGCCATTCCTGCTGCCGACCTCGAGGATTTGTAACCCCCTGCCGCCGCGTGTAAATCACTCGGCGGTTTTGCTTTTTATTATGCTAAATCAAGCTGTTTGCAGAGCCTGTTCCCCTTGACAATGGTACGAATATGTGGTATACTTTATTCAGAGGAAAATTTGTATTCCTTTTTCTGGTATATTATACCGAAATGAAAAAAGGCGGTAGATGTTTATGAAACAAAAAAGCTTAAAGACTAAAATATGCATAACCTGTTCGGCTGTATTCATCGCCATAACGTTCGTGCTGTTTCTTTTTACTTCGGTTTCGTACCAGTCTATGATAAACGGTGGATTCTCCGACAGCGCGGAGTATTCTATGAAGACATTCTGCGGTCTTATTGAAGACTATGACCGACAGATTTCGTCTACTATCGAGATTTTAAGCAAAAACTCAAAGTTCAAGGAAGACCTTAAAGAAAAGAAACACGAAATTTATACATATCTTGTTGACGTCATCATTTCGTGTACGAGCGCGGATTTCTATGTAGTATACGACCGCGACGGTAAGATGGTCGGTTCTTCTGTAAAGCTTCACACTCAGCAGG
Source organism: [Eubacterium] saphenum (assembly GCA_004555635.1). GTDB lineage: Bacteria > Bacillota > Clostridia > Oscillospirales > Ruminococcaceae > CAG-115. The sequence goes on along the minus strand of SFHN01000265.1, from coordinate 17 downwards.
TTGAGGAGCTTATGGAC
>SFHN01000264.1 GCA_004555635.1 [Eubacterium] saphenum | reverse complement strand
AAAAACAGAAAAGAAAAAGAGGAAGTGCACGTTACATGCATTTCCTCTTTGAAATATCTGATAAACCGCTGTCTGTGATTCGTTTTTCTAAGTATAGGTGGAAACAATCCTTTTGTCAATAATCTTTTTTACGGCGGCGTCTTCGATAGGCTTCTGGAGGAAGTCAAACGCTCCCGCAACGATAGCCTCCTTGAGATTTGCCTGAGTTCCGACAGAGGACGCCATAATTACCTTCGCGCTCTTATCGAACTCGCGAATCTCCTTCAGCGCGTCAACTCCGGTCTTTACGGGCATAATGATATCCATAAAAACAAGGTCGGGCTTCTCCGCCTTGTATTTATCAACAGCCTGCTGTCCGTCGGAAGCCTCTATAATTTCCGTAACGCCCGCAGCCGCAACCGCGTCCTTCATCTTTTTACGAACAAAAATCGAATCATCGCAAATCAGAACCTTTAATGCCATTATCTTACAATCCTTTCCCTGAATTGCCGAGAAATAACTCCGCAACTTTATTTTACTATATTTTTCATAAAAAATCAAGACTTTTGTCAGCAAATTTCAAATTTTTTGCCAAAGAAAATTTATATCTTTCGTTTTCGGGACACATTTTTGTTGACAAGCGCCAAAGGTTATGCTATAATTCAGAAAACCGCAAAAAGGAGATAACCGAAATGCCATTTGAAATCATTCACGGGGATATCACGAAGCAGCGCGCCGACGCTATCGTAAACGCCGCAAACGAGATGCTTCTGCCCGGCGGCGGAGTCTGCGGGGCAATTCACCGTGCGGCGGGCAGGGAGCTTGCCGAGGAATGCTATCGCATAGGCTTTTGCCCGACGGGAGAAGCGAGGATAACGAAGGGCTACAACCTGCCCGCGAAGTACGTTATCCACACGGTCGGTCCGCGCTGGGGCGAAAACAAAAACGACGAGGAGCTGCTCTACTCCTGCTACATAAGCAGTATGAAGCTTGCGAAGGAAAACGGCTGCGAGTCGATTGCGTTTCCGCTGATTTCCGCGGGGATTTACGGCTGCCCGAAGCAAATCGCGCTTGACACCGCGAAACGCGCGATAACCGATTACCTCGCGGAAAATGAGCTTTCGGTAACGCTAGTGCTGTTTGGATAGAACCCTGCCGAAACGAATACGCTTATTCCGATTATACATAACAAACCCGAGAAGCGAGGCTGCTGCCTCAGCTTGTACACCACGTACAAGAACTTCTCGGGTTTTTCTGTGTCAATTAAAGCTCACTTAACTTTTTGGTGATGTAGTCCTGAATAGCCTTCGGCGAAGCCGCGCCCTTGAGCGCCTTGTTCGCCTGACCCATAAAGAAGCCGAACACCTTTTTGTCGCCGTTTTTGTACTGCTCGACGGGCCGCGGGTTGTTTGCGATGATTTCGTCAACCACCTTTGCGAGAAGGTCGTTGTCCTCCTTAATCCAAAGGTCCTTTTCGTCCGCGATTGCCTTGGGAGAGCCGCCGTTCAAAAGCATTTCGCCAAGCACCGCCTTAGTGTTCGCCTGCGAAAGCTTGTCTGTCTGAAGCAGCTCTACAAGCTGCGCGAACTCGCGTCCCGTGAACTTAAGGCAGCTCATATCCGCCTCGCCGAGGTTAATGCGGCGCATAAGCTCGCCGTTGATGTAGTTCGCGATAGCCTTTGGGTTGTCGTATTCCGCAAGGGCTTCGTCAAAGAAGTCACAGATTTTCTTATCGCCGACGATAAGGTCAGCGTCGGACTTCTTTATGCCGTACTGCTCGACATAGCGCTTTACGCGCTGCTCGGGCATTTCGGGAAGCGACGCGCGGATTTCCTCAAGTTCCTCCTCCGTGAAGATGATGGGCGGAATATCGGGGTCGGGGAAATAGCGGTAGTCGTGCGCGTCCTCCTTTGAGCGCATAGCGGTGGTTTCACCAAGCGCTTCGTTGAAGCGGCGGGTCTGCTGAATAACGCGCTCGCCGTTGTCAAGAAGCTCCTCCTGACGCTCGATTTCAACCTCGATAGCCTTTGCAATCGCCTTGAGGGAGTTCAGGTTCTTAAGCTCCGTGCGCGTGCCAAGCTCGGTGCTGCCCTTCGGCGCAATCGAGATGTTTACGTCGCAGCGGATAGAGCCCTGCTCCATCTTGCAGTCGCAGATACCCGCATACTGAAGCAGCAGGCGAACCTTTTCCATAAACGCTATAACCTCGTCCGCCGTGTGGAAATCAGGCTCGGTTACTATCTCGATAAGCGGGATACCGCAGCGATTGTAGTCCGCAAGCGAAACGCGGTTTACGTCGTCGTGAACAAGCTTGCCAGCGTCCTCCTCAAGGTGGATACGGTTAATGCGAATAGACTTCTCCTCGCCGTTTAC
>SFHN01000263.1 GCA_004555635.1 [Eubacterium] saphenum | reverse complement strand
TATTTTACCGAAGAAGAGCTTGAAATGCTGAAAATCAAGCGCGGAACGCTTTCCGAAAGCGAGCGGAAAATAATGGAGAGCCACGCTCTGATGACCGAGGAAATTCTCGAAAAGGTTCACTTCAACAGCTCGTTCAAAAACGCGGGAAAATGGGCGGCGCAGCACCACGAATGTCTGAACGGAAAAGGCTATCCCTATGGGCTTTCCGCCGAGGATTTGTGCCTTGAAGTGCGTATCCTTGCGGTCGCAGATATTTGCGACGCGCTGCTTGCGACAGACCGCCCGTATAAGAAGCCTATGCCGAAAGAAAAAGCGTTTGAAATTATGCGCGCAATGGCGGCAGAAGGGAAAATCGAGCGCCGCTTGGTTGATTATCTTGAAACCTGCCTTGATGAGAATAATGAGTTGGTATGAAAAAAACAGTAAAAAAAATCTCTGACCTTATCGTCCCGCTTTTGGCGGCGGTTCTGACCGCGGTGCTGATTGTTGCGGAACCGTTTTATGAGCTTGATTCAATGCTCTGCGACGCGGTATATTCGCAGATGAACGGCACAGGCGACGAGATTGTCATTGTCGCAATAGACGAGGAAACGCTCGCGGAATACGGTGCGTTTTCGGAGTGGTCGCGCGAGCGATGCGCGCAGCTTGCAGACTTCTTGTTTTCCGATGAACAAAACGCTCCCGCGGTTCTTGCTATTGATATAGTTTTTTCGGGAGAAACTGACGAAGAAACCGACAGTCGGCTTGTAAAATCGCTTTCGGGGCATAACGCTGTTACAGCGACTAATCTTGTCTATCGCGGAACAACGATATATGCGGACGGCGCTCAGCGCTATGACGCTTGGAATATCGAAATGGAAGAGCGCCCGTTTGCCGCGCTCGACAGCGTAGTGAATTCGGGCTTTGCGAACGCTCAGCTTTCGCGCGACGGATATGTGCGCTCCGCGCAGCTTTGGACGGAAGTCAACGGCGAAAAGCGATACAGCTTTGCCGCACAAATCTATGAACAATATCAAAAATCGCTCGGAAAAGAAGCCGCGTTTCCGCAGACAAATTCACGCAATCAGGTTTTGTTCGGTTATTCGGGAAAGCCCGGCGAATTTCAGCGCTTTTCGCTAAAGGACGTGCTTTCGGGAAGCGTTGATAAGCGCAATTTTAAAGACAAAATCGTTTTTGTCGGGGCATACGCAGCAGGTATGCAGGACTCGTTCCACACTCCCGCAGACAGAGGGCATGATATGTATGGCGTTGAGCTGAACGCGAATATCGTTCGTGCGCTTATTATGGGGAAAACTTCACAGAGAGCGCCCGCCGCGGCGCACGCTGCAGTTGCGGCTTTGCTTGTTTTTATCTACGTTTTTACAGCGCGGAAAATGAAAATGTATCCCGCTGCGCTTTCGGTAGTCTGGCTGATAATCGCAGATATCGGCGCGGGCTTTATTCTGTCGCGGGTCGGGATATCAATAACGCTGATTTATCCGCTTCTCGTTGCGGTAATATTTGCCGCGGGAATGTTCGTTGAAAAATATATCGCGGAAGTAATGCGCAAAAAGCGGATTTTACAGGGTTTTGAAAAATACCTCGCGCCGCAGGTTATAAAGCAGCTTTCCAAAGACGAGGAATACGACTTTACGCTCGGCGTTGAAAAGCGCGAGGTCTGCGTGATGTTTGTGGATATACGCGGGTTCACGCCCTTGTCCGAAAAGCTTGCGCCAGAGGAAGTTGCACAGATCCTCAACGAGTTTCTCTCGGAAGTCGCAAAATGCGTTTTCCGTCACAGCGGAATGCTGGATAAGTTTATCGGCGACGCGGCAATGGCTGTATTTAATGCGCCGACCGACCTTGAAGATTATTGCTTTAAGGCGGTGCGCGCGGCGGTGGATATAAAAAACTGCGGAGAAACGCTCGGAAAGCGCTTGCAGGAGCGATATGGCAGCAGCGTTAACTTCGGAATAGGGCTAAACTTCGGCGAAGCGGTGGTCGGAAACATCGGCTGCGAAATCCGAATGGATTACACCGCAATCGGCGACACGGTAAACACAGCAGCACGTCTTGAGGCAAAATCAGCGGGCGGCGAAATCCTCATCAGCGAGGCACTTTACGAGCGGCTGAAAGACAGAATTGACGCTCGGTTTAAGGGAGAAATGGCGCTTAAAGGCAAGGCGCTTCCCGTGAAAGTTTACAGCGTTCTGGGCGTAAAAATCGAAAATTCCGACGGCAAGTGAAATCGGGGTTTCATAAACAATTGCCCACTAGTGTATAATCAGCAATGAATTAAGGCGAGCCTTATCAGAGAAACCATCTGCAAGGCTTCGCTTAGAATAATTAACAAAAAGGGGTTGAACATTATGCCA
>SFHN01000262.1 GCA_004555635.1 [Eubacterium] saphenum | reverse complement strand
CATGAAATTAAAAGTCGAATAATTTTTGGTGAGAACCGAATGGGGTATGCAGTTCTTGAATGTACCGGTTGCGGTCAGCGCATTGAATTCACACGAATAAAAGTACCGGAAAAATACGATATTCCCAAATAATATTTCTCAATTTATCCGGATAAACAGTCTGAAATGGTGGCGATAGAATGCTGAAATTATATGATACAGTAAAAATCAAGTCTACCGGAGAACTTGCAAGTATTATTGAAATTGATGACAATGACGGCAAAGACGTGCCGATATATCTTGTAGAACTCCATAATAAACCCCAAAATGCGACTGTCACCGACGTAATTAAGTGGTTTGAAATCGAAGAACTTGAAATTGTAGGTTCCTAGTTGGATTGATAAAATTCATAAAGCGCTATGCAGCAATGCACGGCGCTTTTTTATGCCCTGAAAGGGGGTGAACAAATGCAGATAGAAATCAGAAACGCAGGCAGGAGCGTGCACATCAGCGGATATGTGAACGCGGTGGAACGAGAGAGCCGGGTACTTCCGAAAGCGATGTCGCCGAAAGCAAAGAGCGCGTTTGTCGAAAAGGTGAGCGCGGGGGCTTTCGGAAAAGCAATCGCGGCGAACAGCAACATTCGTATGCTGTTTAATCACGAGCGCGAAATCGGCTCGGTAAAAGGCGGAGAACTGAAGCTTCGCGAGGACAACATCGGTCTGTATGCGGAGGCGGACATTACCGACCCCGAAACCGTTTCGGCGGCGAAAAGGGGCGAGCTTCGCGGTTGGAGCTTTGGGTTCATAAATCCAGTTGACACCTGGGAGGACTACAACGGCATTCAGCGCAGAAGCCTTCAGGGGTTTGACCTTGACGAGGTTTCCATTCTCACGAAGGTGCCCGCATACTACGGCACATCGGTTGAAGTACGCGGAATGACTGGCGGAGAGGTTTACAGGGAAACGCGCAGCACGGACGACGCTATCGAGAAGATAACGGACGACGCGCCCGCAGGCGGAGAGCAGAAGCCTACTGCCGAATTGTAATAGTTAAAGGAACGGAGAACACCCCGTTCCTTTTTGTTTTGTTAGCGGAAATGTAATGGACTTCTTCGGAGGTGAAGAGGGTGACGGCTCTTGACGCGCTGAACCTCGCCGCGTCGCTTGCCGATACATATTCGGCGGTGGAACAGCGGCTGCTTGTCGCCGTCGCGCGGCAGCTTACGCTTAACGATAACCACGCGCTCAACGAGGTCAGCAAGTGGCAAATAAAGCAGCTTGCGTTCGGGCGGTCAATTCCGTTGCGGATAAGTGGACTGCTGAAATGCGCAGAAATCAGCCTGAGATAGCCGACAAGCAGGGGGTACTTGATATTCTGAACAGCAACACCGCCTCTGTGGTAAGCGGCTCTACAGCTCGCACAAAGGCTGTGCGCACGACTATCCACGAGATGGCGCAGCGGGGCATTCCCGCATTCGTTGACAAGGCGGGGCGGGAGTGGTCGCCGGAGGCTTACGTCAACATGGATATCCGCGCGACGGTGAAGAATACCGCGCTCGATACGCAGTTCGGCGTTATGGACAGTCTGGGGCAGGACGTGTTCGAGGTGAGCAGTCACCCCGGCAGCCGCCCGAAGTGCCGCCCGTGGCAGGGCAAGCTGATTTCCCGCAGCGGAAAGACCACGGAGATTACCGACATCAAGGGCAGAAAGCACAAGGTGATTCCGCTTTCGCAGACGAGTTTCGGAGAGCCGGACGGGCTGTTCGGGATAAACTGCGGGCACCGCGCACGCGGCGTTTCCGACGGGCTGTTCCGCAAATCCGAGGTCGATTATGACGACGAGGAGGACAAGGAGCTTTACGGCAAGGTATGCCGGCAGCGGGAGCTGGAGCGCAAGGTTCGTAAGTCCAAGACCGAAGCGGATATGCTGGAGGCCGCAGGCGATATCGAGGGCGCTAGGGCGGTTCGGCAGAAGATGTCCGAGCAGAACAAGGCGCTGCGAGCTTACTGCGAAAGCAACGGGCTGAAAATGCTCTCGGATAGGGTGAGGACTTATGGGAGCGTGAAGCTTAAAAATACGGTAGAAACCTCAGATGATATTTCGTATATGTCTAAATCATTCCGTCCTGTATTTGAACAATCAAAGCCCATATCCTACGATACAAAAACAGGCATTCACGAAATAAAGGTGAAAAAGGTCGCTAACAGCAAATTCAGTATGTTGACTGATGAAGCTAATACAAGAAGAAACAAGGCAGTACGCTATTACGAAAAGCACCTCGCTGAAATACAGCAGTCATTGCCCCAAAATGTTGAGATTCCGACTATCGCGGTAGTAGATTTTGAAGCCAACGGTCTGAAATCAAGTGCAATTGGT
>SFHN01000261.1 GCA_004555635.1 [Eubacterium] saphenum | reverse complement strand
GAAAGAAAACGGCAAGATGCATTTTTGAATATATTTATTTTGCAAGGCCTGATTCGGTTATTGACGGAGTCAGCGTGCATTCGGCAAGGCTGAATGCGGGCGCATGCCTTGCGCTTGAGCATCCGGTTCAGGCAGATGTCGTTATCGGCGTTCCCGACAGCGGAATCGACGCCGCAATCGGCTACTCCCGCCAATCGGGCATTCCCTACGGAATGGGCTTTATCAAGAATAAGTATATCGGCAGAACCTTTATCTCTCCGGGTCAGAAATCCCGTGAGGATCTTGTCAGAATAAAGCTGAATCCCATTTCCGACACAATAAAGGGCAAAAGAGTTGTTCTGGTTGACGATTCAATAGTCAGAGGCACCACGAGCGCAAGGATAGTTAAGCTCCTGCGCGACGCGGGCGCAAAAGAGGTTCATATGCGCGTTTCATCTCCGCCGTTTCTCAATCCCTGCTTTTACGGCACGGATATCGACTCGCGCGACCTGCTGATTGCCTGCAACCATACCCACGATGAAATCGCAAAAATCATCGGCGTTGACAGCCTCGGCTATCTCAATGTTGACCATCTTTCAATGCTCATCGGCAAGCAGGATTGCTACTGCGACGCCTGCTTCACCGCGAATTACCCCACCTCTATCCCCGAGGAAAAGCCGGCAAAGAGCCGCTTTGAAAGAAAAATAAGTGAATCTTCACAGGAGGAATAATCTATGAAAAGCTTCAGCGAAAGCTATAAATCGGCGGGCGTTGACATAACTGCCGGCTACAAAGCGGTCGAGCTTATGAAAAAGCATATCGCAAAAACCCTGACGGCAGGCGCACTCTCCGATATAGGCGGCTTCGGCGGCCTTTTTGAGCTTGACCTGACAGGCATCTCAAAGCCCGTTCTCGTCAGCGGCACAGACGGAGTCGGCACAAAGCTCAAGCTCGCTTTCATCATGGACAAGCACGACACGGTCGGCATCGACTGCGTTGCAATGTGCGCCAACGACATTATCTGCTGCGGCGCAAAGCCCCTGTTTTTCCTTGACTATATCGCATGCGGCAAGAATGTTCCCGAAAGAATAGCGGATATCGTTTCGGGCATTGCCGAGGGCTGCGTTCAGTCAAACGCCGCTCTTATCGGCGGCGAAACTGCCGAAATGCCCGGCTTCTACCCCATTGACGAATATGACCTTGCAGGCTTCTGCGTAGGTGTTGTCGATAAGGATAAAATCCTTGACAATTCAACCATCGCCGAGGGCGACGCTGTTATCGCTCTGCCTTCAAGCGGTGTTCATTCAAACGGATTTTCGCTTGTCCGCAAGGTTTTCGATGTTGAAAATGCCGACATAAAATCACCCGTTGAGGCACTCGGCGGCAAATCAATCGGCGAAACCCTGCTCACCCCCACCAAGATTTATGTTAAACCCATGACCGCTCTGTTTGAGCAGGTAACGGTCAAGGCTGTTTCTCACATCACGGGTGGCGGCTTCTATGAGAACATTCCCAGAAGCATTCCCGAGGGCTTCGGCGCAAAGATTGACAAGGCTTCGCTCAGAATCCTGCCGATTTTTGACCTGCTTGCAAAGACGGGCAACATCCCCGAAAGGGATATGTTCAACACCTTCAACATGGGAGTTGGCATGAGCGTTGTTGTTGCAAAAGAGGATGCTGAAAAGGCGGTTGAAATCCTCAAAGCAAACGGCGAAGACGCCTACATCATGGGCGAAATTATCAAATCGGAAGAAAAGGTTGTTATTTGCTGATGAAAACGCTGTTCAGCGGTGTTGCCGCAGGATTTATGGTCGGCATAGGCGGCGCAGTTTATCTCTCATGCGACAATAAATATGTCGGCGCCGTGCTGTTTTCGGTCGCTCTGCTTGCGATTTGTTATCTCGGCTTTGCTCTTTTCACGGGCAAGGCGGGCTTTATAGTGCCTCAGCACAAAAAGAAAGATGTTTCCGACCTGCTTCTGAGCCTGCCGGGCAACCTTATAGGCGCATTTCTCTGCGCCAAGGCGGCCGCCTTTGCCGCACCCGCAATTGCGGAAAAAGCGCTTTCGGCTTGTCAGACAAGGTTGCTTCAGACCGCTCCGCAGACCTTTTTCAAGGGCTTGCTTTGCGGCGTGCTGATGTATATAGCCGTTGCGGTGTTCAGAAAATGCAAATCTCCGCTCGGAGTTACCGCAGTTGCGCTGCTGCCGCTCGCATGAGACATCTCGTCGGGGTCAAGCTGAGGAACGGTGACTTCCTCAGGCTTTGCGGTTGTTGACGGCTTTGTCTGAGCCTCAGCCTTCGTTGAGCTCTGAGTTGAGGGAACATAGGCGTTCGTGAGAATCTTCGCCGTTGTGTTGACTATAACCTCAAACGGCGAGGTTGATTCCTCGGGAGC
>SFHN01000260.1 GCA_004555635.1 [Eubacterium] saphenum | reverse complement strand
ACAGTTACAGCAGCCGAAAAGAGGATTGGCTTATGAACGAATGGAACAAGAATATTCAGTTTATCATTTGCGAAATCGACGCCTGCATAAAACGGCACGACGAGGTGCTCGCCCTCAGCCGACTTGCCGAAAGAATGGGCTATTCCGAGTTTTATGTTTCGCGGAAGTTCAGAGAGATTTCGGGAATGCAGTTTCGGGATTACCTGCGTTACAGACGGCTCGCGTTTGCGCTTAAAGAGCTTCGCGACACCGACCGCAGAATTCTGGACATCGCGCTGGACTACGGTTTTTCTTCTCACGAGGCGTTTACCCGCGCTTTCGGAGAAGCCTACGGCATATCGCCCACGGATTACCGAAGCCGCCCCGTGCCGGTTGTTCTGCGAACCGTTCTGAAGCCGTTCGACTGCTATCTGTTAGGAATAGGAGGAACAGGTATGGCTACATCAACACAAGACGTAAAGACTTATTTCGTGACAATTCCCGCGCACAAGTTCCTGCACATAAGGAACTACGAGAGCATAGGCTACTGGGATTTCTGGCAGAAGCAGAGCCTTATCCCGGGGCAGGACTGCGAAACGATATGCGGGCTTCTCGACAGCATTAAGGGCAAGCTTGACGACGCGGGCGGAAGCGAGGCGGACAGCGGCAGCGGTCAGGTTATGGCTTTTCTTAACGACCCTGCGGGCAGAATTTGCAGCTGGGGCATTCCGCTTGCGGAGTGCTACGGAGTGCGCCTGCCGAGCGATTACGACGGAGAAGTCCCCGAGCAGATGATACTTACGGATATCCCCGAGGGCGAGTATATCGTTTTCGAGCACGGACCGTTTGACTTTGAAACGGAAAACAGCGCGGTTGAGGAGAAGATTGAGTGCGCAATGAAGGAGTTTGACTATGCAGCGGCGGGCTGCTGCCTTGACACTACCCCCGGCAGGATTTTCTACTTCTACCACGACTGCAAGCGCTTCTGGAAGTACGTCCGCCCGATAAAACGGGTATAAGCCTAAATCATCAAACAATAACCGCTCCCGAATTATCGAGAGCGGTTTTCTGTTAGTCCAGCAGCGACTTTATCCACTCGTAAACCGCGAACTTCACCTTGATTTTCTGCGGCTTCTGAAAGGTCGCGAGTGCGCTTCCGTCAGGCTGTACCGCTTCTGCGGGCACGCTTTCGCACTCCGTGGGCTTCGCCGCGCAGGGCAGGCAAAGCGGCGGGAACATTATGCACCACCAGTTGTGACCCTCGCCGCTGCCGAGCGTTATCCTAAGCGCCTTGTAGTTCCCCGCGGGTAGCGTCACGCTGTCGTACTCCCGCGTTGAAAAGTACATCTCTGTAAGCTCCGCGCGGGCGGAGTAGTCGGCGCCGTTTTCCGCGAGAAAGTCGTTTGCAAACTGCTCGATTTCGGGGAGAAGCTGTTCCGCGCGCTGCTCTGCGGCGAAAAGCGAGCCGCTGTCCGACAGCCGTTTTCCGTACTCCGTAAGCAGCTCGTCGCGCAGCATAAGCTTAAGCTGCTGGTCGCGCTCGCTGTCGCTGTTAGCGGGAATGTGCAGTCGAAGCACCTCGCCCTGCACCCTTTCCGCCTGCTCCGAAAACTCCGAAAACCCCGCGAGAATGAGCGAAAGCGCTGTCCCCGCCGCAAAAGCAAAATCAAGAAGTTTTATGTTTCTCATAGTATGTAATCTCCTTTTCAGCCGCTGTTTTGTTTCCTTGCTTTGAGTATTGACACATAAAAAATTTCTTAATCGGGTGAAGCCAAAACTTTTTTCCCGCGGACTACTTTAATAAGGAATATTTTTGAAATCGGAGGGAAAAATGTACAAAGCGTTTGAGAAATACGAGCTTATTGTGATGTCCGCGGCGGTTGTCGCTGCGACGATTTACGGCGCGTGCGCAGAACTGCTGAAAATAAGCGCGCCGCTTTGGGCGGTTTGCGTTTTCTTTATGCTGCTCTTTGCGGCGCTTTTTCTTGTGCGCCCCGTACGGTTTGCTATAATGCTGTTGCGGCATAAGTTCGTCAAAACCTCTGCCGTTGTATCCGAAGCGGGCAGGGAGGAGGTTTACACCGCGGGCGGCTCGGGCAGCTACAAAAAGTACGAGGCAGTTTATACCGTCGGCGGCAAGACCCTGCGCGCCGAGCTTCACAACGTTTTTTCCGTGCGGCGGTGGAGAAACGGGCAGCAAATCACCGTCAAGGTCGCGGAGGACGATTCCCGCCTGATTATCGTAGTGCCGAGCGACTATGTTATGTGCGGGATATATTCGTTTGTCGGGCTTTCTGCAGAGATTGTGTTTGCAGCATTGCTTTTGTCAGCTTGCTTTTAGCGTGCCTTGTCGAAAAATTCGTGTAAATTAGCAAAAACTCCTTGCAATAATTCGGGT
>SFHN01000259.1 GCA_004555635.1 [Eubacterium] saphenum | reverse complement strand
GGTAGGGGTACTTCATTTTGAGATATGCCACGACCTGCTTTACGGCATTTTCGTCTGCGGCTATTTCATCGTGCTGTTCCTGTTCTGCGCAATTCAATGCTCCTGCCGCAGTTTTATGAACAAACAAATCCGTGCCGCAGCTTATGCTTATATGTGCGGTATCCTCCTCGGTGCTGCTGAAATATTCCCCGACGCTGTGCGGCACACCGCGCAGAAGCGAGCGCAGCGTCCACTTTATCGGCGTGTAGTCGCACAGCACCTTGTCCGCGGAAGCGTCCTCTGGCAGAATGTAGTCGGAGATTTCTCCGCTGTCGCTTCCTATCAGAATAAGCTTGTCGATTGCCCGCGTAAACGCGACATACAGCAGCCTAAGCTCCTCGCTGTATATGTTGTCAAGCAGAATTCCGCGCAATGATTTATACGCAAAGGTCTGCGCAGTATAACGCTCCCTGATATCCACATACTGAAGCGCTATCCCATCGCTGTGGTTGAGCAAAAGCGTCCCTCCTGCGTCGCTTGTGTTGCAGCGCGAGCCAAGCCCCGCGATAATGCATATCGGCATTTCCAAGCCCTTTGACGCGTGGAATGTCATAATGTTCACCGCGTTTGCGTTAACCTCGGGGAGATTTGCTGCTGAAAGCGTATCCTCGCTCATCTGCGCGATAAACCGCAGAAAATCGTTAAGCCCGCCGCCCTGCGCCTCGGTGAAGTCGGCGGCGTATTTCCGCAGCAAACGGATATTCGCAAGCCTTTGGCGGCTGTTTTCATAGGTCGCGATGATGTTATACATCTCGGTTTCCTCGTAAACATAGCGGATAAGCTCGTCGAGTGTGCTGTAACCCATCACAACGCGGAACCTTTTCAGCATATCAAGGAAGCCGCGCAGCTTTTCGCCTACCTGTCGAGTGATGTTCTTCTCGCTTAGCTTTTTCAGACATTCGAGCGCTGCCTTTGAGTTTTCCGACTGCTCTGCCGAGATGTTTTTCGTATGCATATCCTCGGGGTTTTCCGTCCTTGCGCAGTAGGTCATACAGCCGTAAAGCGTCCGCTTTGAGTTAAGTCTTACGATAGGGTAGATGTCGCTTTTCAGCGCCTCGTCGGGCAGCCCAAGTATTCCGAGGCGAATTTCCGCAACCTCCTCTGCCGTAAACCCGAACAGCGGCGACATAATAACGCGAAGCATACTCTCGTCCTTCATAGGATTGTCGATGACTGTCAGCAGGTCGAGAATGAGCCTTATCTCCTCCGCCGCAAGGAACTGATTGTTCTTCGCCATTGTCGCGGGAATTCCAAGCGATTTCAGCGCCTCGCGGTACTCCGCTATATGCGTGTTGGAGCGCAGCAGCACAGTAAAGTCGCTGTATCTGCACGGGCGCAGTTCCCCGCCGTCGGAAACAAGCGCTCCTGCTTCATAAAGCTCGGCAATCCTGCCCGCCGTAAACGCTGCTTCCTGCTGTGCAGCGGATAGCTCGCTGTCCGTTGCTTTTCCATAGGACAGCAGGTGAATTTCGGTGTTATAGTCCTTCTTTTTATCCTCAGGTATTTCGCGGTAAACCTTGTCCGAGCCGAGCGTCAGCGCCGCCGCTTCGTTGTAGTCAATACCGCCGTATTTTCTCGTCATAACCCCCGTGAACATCTCGTTTACAAAGTCGATGACATTCTTTCGGCTTCGGAAATTCCTGTTAAGCGGCAAAACCGTAAAACAGTTTTCCGCGATGTGTCGCTCTGCTTTCTCCTTTGAAAACCGAGCTATTCCCTTTGCGGGGCGGGCGAGCCTTTTCGGCTTGTCGCAGAGCGCGCCCATAATTGCGGGGTTTCCTCCGCGGAACGCATAGATAGCCTGTTTAACATCGCCGACATAAAACAGGTTGGATTTGCCGTTGGAAATAAGCTTGAAAATTTCCGCCTGAATATCGTTAGAGTCCTGAAACTCGTCTACGATAACGCAGGAAAACCGCTCCGAAAGGTGCTCGCAAAGAGCGGGGTCGCTTCGCAGCCGTTCGAGAAGCAGGTATTCGCATTCCGCAAAGTCAAGCGCTCCGTTTGCGTGCATAATGCTGCGGTAGGTTTCTGTGAAATTTCGCAGCAGCTTTATAAACGCTGTTACCGCGGTTTTCTGCTGTGAAAACATCATTCGCTCCTGCGCCTCGTTTATCGCGATTGCGGAAAGCTCGTCGGGAAGCGTAAAGCTTTTTCTCACTTGCGTGAAGTGCTTTTTAGTCGGATTTTGCGGGTCGGCGCCGTTTATTTTCTCAAAGACGTATTTGTCAAGGTCACCGAAAAACCGCACAATAGCGCCAATCTCGGGCTGTTTGATTAGTTCATTAAGCTGCTTTTCCTTGTCCGAAAACAGCTTTTGCGCAGTTGCGGTGTATTGCTCCATACTCTCAAGCACCGC
>SFHN01000258.1 GCA_004555635.1 [Eubacterium] saphenum | reverse complement strand
GGCGTGTCGTCGACTTGTTGTCGTTGCCGCTGAAGTCGGAGTAGAGAAGCTTCGTGCCGTCAGCAACGTTTATTGCGCCGATACCCTCAGAGGTAAAGCTCGAAATCACCTGTCCGTATACCTTCTCGAAGTACGCGGGGGTAAGAATATACCAGCTGTTTCTTGTTTGATGAGGCGTGCCGAACGCAAGCTCATATGCGCCCTGCGTTGCATATGCCTTTGTAACGCCGATAACCGAAGCACCCGTCTTGCTGTACCCGTTTCCGCTCTTTTCGTATTCCATAAGGTCAACCGAAGGAGCAAAGATACCGCCGCTGCCCTCGATGTAGTTCTTGAGAGCGATGAAGTCGTCCTTGCCGCCGAGCTTTCCAGAGTAATCAACCTTGTTGGACATCTTGCTGGTTATGCCCGCCTTGTTGAAGTCGTTGTAGGTGAATACAATGTTATCCACGCCGCGCGCGGCAAACTGCTCGGCAATATACTTTGCCTGCTCATATGTCGTAGCCGCCGTCTGAAGCTTTACGGGGAAGCCGAGCACCGAGCGCTCCTTTACTGTTCCGCCGAAAACGTCGAGATAGAACGGGGACTGGTTTGCCGTTGTCTTTTTGGTAAGACCCTGCTCCTCGATAAGGTACTGCTGGTAGCGCAGACCGATATCTGTGTAGGTTGCGCCGCTCTTTGCTATCGGGTAGTAAGAAACGGTAAGCCTCGGGTCGGGGATTTTCTTCTGCTGGTAAGCCTTCAGCGCAGACGCGTTCGAACCGCCCATATAATAGGTATCCGTTGTGCGAAGCGTGAAGTTGAACCAAGCGGAGTTGTAGCCGGTAGCTCGCTGACCCGCAACAGCAGCTCTGGCTGTCGCATTTGCCGCGCCCTCGGTAACAACCTCAAGCAGAGCGTAGTCGTTCTTTACAAGTCCGAGAATGGGCAGGTATGCCTGCTCGGTCTTTTTGGGAGCCATATCTTGGCTTACCGCAAGGTCCTTGCCGTAGATTTTCTGTGTATACTCGTTCGCGTTGGTCTTGCCGTTGTTGAAGTTGATTACCGCGCCCGAGCCGTCGGGGATTACGATGTAGCCCTCCTCGTCACAGTAAGCCGCGCCGAGGTCCTGGAACAGACCGATATCAACAATGGAACGCGTTGCGTCCTTGATTTTATCAGGCTCCGCAATCTCCACCTCGACGATATTTGCGCTGTCGATGGAGATATTGAAGTGGTCGTCCTCAAGCGTTACAAAGTAGGGGATTGTAATACCCTCGTTGCTGAATGTTACGGTTGCCTTAAAGCCGCCGTCAACCTTCTCTACCTTAGTAGAGCCGTTCGTAGCGGTTCTCAGCGTCGTGTTGGGCGCCTCTGTGTCAGTTACCTTGACGCCGCTCACAACCATAGAGGACTTCAGCTCGTCCCTCTTTGTCTTGCTCTTTACATTGGGGTCGTTGTCGGAGTTGAACGGGTTGCTCCAGATATAGGAGCCGTTCGACAGCTTGACAGCGAATATGCCCGTGTCGGGGTCAACGTAAAGCTCAAGCTCGTCGGTTTCTGCATATTTCTGCATACCGGAAAGCGCCTGCTCCTCCGTGATGGAAGCAGCGGGAGCGTCTGCGCCGTCTGCGGAATCGGCAGCTTCACCTGTTGCTGCCGCATTATCTTCCGCGACAGGCGCCGCGCCGTCAACCGGCTCGGACCATGCGCTCTGACCCGCCGAAAGCAGCATACCCGCACAAAGCGCGCCGACAAGCAGTTTCTTGCGTAATTGAAGCATTTTTACACCACCATTTTCTATAATCAAAGCTGTAATACGGATTATTGCTTATTGAGCTTTGCAAGCTCCTTTTTCATCTGCGCTTTTTCAAACGCAGTATACGCTCCCGCGATTATTGCAACGATTGCAATGAAAGCGCCGGCGAATATCAGCAGCAGCACCGTCGGCGACAGAGCCGAGAAGCGGTAGAGAAGCTCGGTATAAATGGAGTAGACAAAGATGTATACCTGCTGGAAAAGGGAAACAAGAAGAACAAGCAGGATGATTATGACAACCATTGCTGCAACTGTGATTATCATAAACAGAAGTGTTTTCTTTATCGAGTACTGGTGTACGGTTTTCATACCCGAAATCAGCAGCACCGCGCTCCACACGAGGGTAACGTAGGTGACAAAGGTAAGGAAGGCGGACTCGGTTCTTATCAGGCAGTTTGACAGAACAATGTTTATTGCCTTGCCGATGATAAAGGGAACCAGAGCGTACGCCGAGTTAACACAGATGTTCTTCATCGTGCCCTCGCCGTCGAACAGGGTGCAAAGCGCCCAGTTTCCGACAACCCATGTGAAGAACAGAACGATGGTCTGAATCACAATGGGAACAATGTTGAATATCTTTACAGCGCTTGTGTCAAAAAGGAAG
>SFHN01000257.1 GCA_004555635.1 [Eubacterium] saphenum | reverse complement strand
TTCGGAAGCGTCTGCGGCGTTAATCTTTCCGTCGCCGTTCATATCGGCAGCGTCGGAGTTATTGCCCTGTGAAAGACCTATAATCTGCATAAGTATCGCAGAAGCGTCAGCAGCGCTAAGCACGCCGTCGTTGTTCATATCGCCAAAAAGGTCACTGAACTCGCAAATCATCACAACGCATTTGCCGTTGGTACCCGGCAGGAGAACAGAGCCGTCAGTGCCGATTTTAGCGCAGCCTGCGAAGTTAAGTTTCCCGTTCTCGTTCTTGTAGAGGTTAGCGAACTTCCCTGCGTGAAGCGCCTTGAACGAGATTTTGAGCCTTGCGGGAACGCCAGTGCTGCTTGCGGAGAACTTCGTTCCTACGCTGCCGCGCAGACCGTCGCTCTTTACGCTGTCGATTTTCTTTATGCCAAGGTTGGTTTTTACGGGAGAAGTTATATCCGCGCCGTTAACAACCCACGAGAACGTGCCGTCAACAAGGATAGTAACCTTGCTGTCCCTGTCGGCGATTGCCTTGATTACGTTTTCGGGAACCTCGGTCAAGCCGTTAAGGTCAATCACGAAAATGTTGCTTACTGCTTTCGTGATGTAGTCAGCCATCTCATTCCACGACATTGCTTTGCCGTCGATTGAGGGCAGGGTTTCGGCAGGCGGTGTTACGGGTCTGGGTGGAATATATCCGCCGCCGCTGCTTATCGTATTTATAATGAGAAAGCAGGAGAACAGGCTTTCCTGCGGCGGAATGGAGTTCGCCACCGAGATTATCGGGAAGTTTGCACTCTCGGGCGCGGAAATCGCGGAAATCCCCGTTACGCTAAGCCCCGACGGGCGCGGCGGAAGGTCGCACCTGCGGACATTACGGGACGGCCTGCGGAATATCCGGTACATTTTCTTCGGCAGCAGGGCATAACCTGTCATATTTGTCCAAGGGCTTGCATATATTTCCCATAACCGAACCTGAACGAATACGGAGGGAAGATATATGCAGGTTACATTCACGAAAAAGAGGATAAAACAGATTGCGGCTGCGGCGGGGCTTGCTGCGGCGACGGCGGCGGTGGGGATTACCGCGATAGTGACGTCTGTCGGCTCATCGGCGGCGCAGCGGCTGCTGCCGATATACCGCGTTGACAGGGGGGACAACAAGGTGTCCCTGACGTTTGACGTTGCCTGGGAAAACTCAAACACCGACGAGCTTATCGAGATACTTGACGAGTACGGCGCGCGTGCGACGTTTTTTGTAACGGGCGATTGGTGCGACCGCTACCCCGAGGACGTGAAGAAGTTCTACGACGCGGGTCACGAGATACAAAACCACTCGGATGTGCACCCCCACGTTGAGGGAATGAATGTAAACGAGCTTATCTCCGACACGCGCGAAGCCTCCCGCAAAATCAAGATGATAACGGGCGAGGAGCCGACGCTCTACCGCGCGCCCTACGGCGAATATGACGACTCGCTGATTATTACGCTTGACGGAATGGGTATGAAGGTTATCCAGTGGGATGTTGAAGCGTTTGATATAGATGGAAAACCGCTCCCCGAGCCGATTTGTGGCTTTGGGGAGCGGTTGATTTCCGGGCACGGTTGCGCCGAAGCTTTATCCTGCGAAACAAAAAAGCAGGTTTATTTCTGCTCTATATAAGAATTTCACGACTGACATAACTGCAGAAAAATTTCTTGGCAACATTTTCAATGATTTCTGCCGAATAATCATTTCGGACATTTCCCGTTTCGGTACATTCTTGTGTGATATTCACGGTACTCGCCGTTCAGGATATGCTCCCACCACGGACGGTTGTCGAGATACCACTGAATGGTCTTCCGGATGCCGTCTGCGAATTTCGTTTCGGGAAGCCAGCCCAACTCGTTGTGTATTTTGGTCGGGTCGATGGCATAGCGCATATCGTGACCCTTTCGGTCGGCAACAAAGGTTATAAGGCTCTCTGGTTTGCCGAGAGTATGGCATATCAGTTTTACGATGTCGATATTCTTCATCTCGTTGTGACCGCCGATGTTGTACACTTCGCCAACCGTTCCGTTATGTATGATAAGGTCGATCGCACGGCAGTGATCCTCAACGTACAGCCAGTCGCGAATGTTTTCGCCTGTGCCGTAAACGGGCAGCGGTTTGTCAGTGAGCGCATTTGTGATCATAAGCGGAATCAGCTTCTCTGGAAAGTGATACGGTCCGTAGTTGTTCGAACAGCGTGAGATAGTCGCAGGAAGGCCGAACGTCCTGTGGTATGCCTGCACCAGCAGATCAGCGCTCGCTTTTGAAGCAGAGTAGGGGGAGCTTGTATGTATCGGCGTTTGCTCAGTGAAGAACAGGTCGGGTCGGTCAAGCGGAAGGTCGCCGTAAACCTCATCGGTGGACACCTGATGAAAGCGCGTTGTTCCGTACTTGCGGCAGGCGTCCAT
>SFHN01000256.1 GCA_004555635.1 [Eubacterium] saphenum | reverse complement strand
AAAACTATCGATGTTTTAGTCGGTATGGCGCTGCATAATGCGAAGATAACTATGGAGCGTATCGAGAAGATCGCAACCATTGATATAAAAAAGGACGAGCAGGGAATGCTTCAATTCTGCGAAAAATTCGGCTTGGAGCTCCTCACATATACTGCGCAGGAGCTTATGGAGACCGAGGGGGATTTCAGTTCATCGCTGTTCGTGAAAAAAGTCACGGGAGTTGACAACGTCTGCGAGAGGAGCGCTGTGAAATGCAGCGGCGGCAGGCTGATATTGCGGAAAAAAGCGGCAAAGGGAGTAACTGTAGCTGCCGCAGAAAGACCGCTGATACTTGATTTTGAAAGGAAGATCCTGTAATGCTTTACGTTGTAGGAATAGGTGCAGGCAGCCGCGACGGCATGACCATTGCTGCGGAAAAGGCTATACTTAGCAGTGAACTGATAGTTGGCTACACTAAATACGTGGAGCTTCTCGGCAGGCATTTCCCCGAAAAGAATTATGTCTCAACAGGCATGACGCAGGAGCGTGAGCGTGTGGAGTTTGCGCTTAAAGAAGCCGCAGACAAGATAGTTTCCCTCGTTTGCAGCGGCGATCCTCAGCTTTACGGCATGGCAGGGCTTGCCTATGAACTGAGCGTGAGCTATCCCGATGTTGAAATTGAAGTGGTTTCGGGAGTAACGGCGGCGTTCAGCGGCGGTGCAGTTCTCGGCTCGCCTTTAACTCATGATTTTGCGGTAATAAGCCTTTCAGACCTGCTAACTCCAATGGAAAAGATACAAAAACGCCTTGAATGTGCGGCGGAATGCGACCTGACGATTGTGCTCTATAATCCCTCGTCAAAAAGCCGCGCAGACTACCTGAAAAAAGCCTGCGATATCGTGATGAAGCACCGCTCGGGAGACACGGTCTGCGGCTATGTCCGAAATATCGGCAGGGACGGTGAGGAGAGCCGTATACTGACTCTTGCGGAGCTCCGCGAAACGGCTGTGGATATGTTCACGACGGTGTATATCGGCAGTTCGGAGACTAAGGTCATAGGCGGAAAAATGGTGACTCCGAGGGGATACAGAAATGTGTGAGCTTCTGATATTCGGCGGAACTACCGAGGGACGCCTGCTCGCCGAGCACTGCGCAAAAAGCGGTATAGCCGCAGATGTTTCGGTGGCAACGGAGTACGGTGCGGAGCTTCTCCCAGAGGGCGTGAACGTACTTTGCGGCAGACTTGACACCAGCCAGATGACAGCGCTCATGCGGAAAAATCGCTGCGCAATGGTTATCGACGCCACTCACCCTTATGCTGTTGAAGCGACGAAAAATATTAAAGCCGCCTGCGAAGCTGCTGATGTTATATATTACAGACTGCTGCGTAAAAGCTTGGCTTACTGCGGAAAGACTGTAAATAATATGAATGAGCTTATAGAGCTTCTCAACGAAACAGATGATACTGTACTAAGTACCCTTGGCAGTAAGGCGCTTACTGAGCTGACTAAGGTCAGGGACTACCGAAAACGCCTGTGGATAAGAGTTCTGCCCTCGGATAAAATCTTTGAGCAGTGCCGTGAGCTTGGCTTTGACACGGAAAAGGTGATACAGGAAAAAGGTACGTTCACCGCGGCACAGAACGCTGCGCACCTGAAAAAAAGCAGAGCGCGGATACTGGTCACAAAGGAAAGCGGCGAAACGGGCGGATACTCCGAAAAGGCAGAAGCTGCGCGTATCTGCGGTGCAGAGATGATAACGCTGGCACGTCCTGCCGAGTCGGGGCACAGCCTTGAGGAAATAATAAACATCATCAAAAAGGAGCTGAAAAAATGAAAGTTTACATAGTCGGAACAGGCGTAAACGTCGGTGATACGCTGACAAAAGAGGCTGAGGCTGCAATAGCCGAAGCCGAGCTGCTCATTGGCGCGGAGCGTATGCTCAGTCCGTTCAGTCACCTTGAAAAAGAACAGTTTTGCAGCTATGTACCGCAGGATATCACCGCAAAGCTCCGCGCCTGTGACTGCGGCTGTGCCGCAGTGCTGATGTCGGGAGACTGCGGATTTTTCAGCGGAGCGAAAAAGCTGCTACCGTTGCTTGAAGAGCACGATGTAAGGATAGTTTCAGGTATCTCCTCGACGGCGTATTTTTGCGGTAAAACAGGACTTTCATATGAGAAGATGAAGTTCGTAAGCCTTCACGGTCATAGCTCTAATATTGCGGTAAATGTCAAGCTGAATCAGCTTTGCTTTTTTCTCTTGGGCGGTGATATTACGGCAGCCGAGCTATGCCGTCGGCTGTGCAGGTACGGCATGGGCGATGTAACTGTACACGTCGGTGCAGACCTTGGCTACCCCACAGAGCGCGTAATATCAGGCAGAGCTGAGAATCTCACCGACTGCGATATCTGTGGTCTTGCGGTGGCGATAACCGAAAATGTGGACGCTCTGAG
>SFHN01000017.1 GCA_004555635.1 [Eubacterium] saphenum | reverse complement strand
TTTATTAAATTATAACCTAAACCAAAGCGCGTGTCAACCTGTTTTTTTTCTTAAAAATATGCGCAAAAGCCCTTTACAAATCCGTCGGAATATATTAAAATTATTGTATACAGAATAAACGGAGGTCTTTTCGACTATGACAACTTCAACGGATTTCAGCACGCTTTCGTTCGGCGTTTCGGGCGACAGCATTACACAGGGGGAACAATGGAGCTACTACGTTTTCAACGCGCTCGGTATGAAAAATCACCACAACACCGCTGTCGGAAGCTCGGTGTGGTACAAGCGCACGGTGAACTGCGGCGGGCGGGAGATTACAACGCAGGACTACTCCGCGCCCGACTTCAAGGGCATTTCGTGGGGCTGGGAGCCGACGGACGACCCCGAGGAAATGCAGCTTCGTATGAACAACTGCGCGGTGGTACATATAGAGAAGTTCATCGCGGAGGTTGACAGCGGAGAATACCCCGAGCCGGATATCTTCGTTTTCGCATACGGCACAAATGACGGCGAAGACTGCTTCGGCAACGCGGAAAAAGCGCTGCTCGGCAAAGATAAGGACGGCGAAAACGTTGACCTGTTTACAACGGCGGGAGCAATGCGCTGGTGCATACAGGCGATTATGGAGCGGTTTCCGCTGTGCCGTGTTTTCGTGATGACCCCGCTTCAGACCGCAACACCCGCGCACAACGAAAAGACAAGAAAGCAGATTCCCGTTATGAAGCGCGTTGCAAAGGGTATGAACGCGCAGGTTATCGACTGCTTCGCGAAATCGGGGATTTGCGAGAAGTTTGAAAACGAGGGCGCTGAGGGACGTTATCTCAAGGACGGGCTTCACCCTAAGGAAAACGGGCAGGCGCTTCAGGGCGCGTTTGTCGCAAAGGAGATTAGGAACAACTTCTTCCGCTAAGACAAGGAGCAGCTATGGAGATAGTTTTACTGTGCACCGAGGGTATGTCCTATGCCGAGGTGAGCGGCTTTATCGGCAGCGTACCCGCGGCGCGGCGCGGCAGGATACTGAAAAAAGCGAACGACGCGGACAAGCTTAATGCGCTGCTGAGCGAGCTTCTTCTGACAAGCGAGATTACGAAAAGAACGGGCATTCCCGCAGGGAAAATCGCGTTTACAAAAGGGCAGTTCGGAAAGCCGTATCTCAAGGACGGCGGGCTTTGGTTTTCGCTGTCGCATACAAACGGCGCAATTGCCGCGGCGTTTTCAAAGACGAGCGAAATCGGCGTTGACATCGAGCGGTGCAGCCGAAAAGCGAGCGAAAAGCTGTATGAGCGCGTTCTCTGCGAGGAAGAAAAGCCGCTTGTAAACTCCGATGAAGACTTTATCCGTATCTGGGTGCAGAAGGAAGCGTTTCTGAAGCGGCTCGGCGTAGGGATAACCCGCTCGCTTCGCGGGGTAAACACAACGGCGCTGCCGGATACGGCGGCGATAAAATCGGACGGATTTTTCATAGCAGCCTCGGGTGCGGGCGCAGCAAATATGACTGTTTCCAAAATCACCCCGAAAGAGCTGCTGGAAAGATACATAAAAATCAACTGAATAAGGAGAATTTAATCTATGGAAAACAAATTTCTCGGGCTTACACCGCCCCTCGGCTGGAACTCCTGGAACACCTTTACCTGGCAGATTAACGAGGAGCTTATTAAGCAGGCGGCAGACGCTTTTATCGAAACAGGGCTTAAGGACGCGGGGTATGAGTATGTCGTAATCGACGACTGCTGGAGCGAAAAGCAGCGCGACGCAAACGGCAGACTTGTGCCCGACAAGAACAAGTTCCCGAACGGCATAAAGGCGGTTGCCGACTACGTTCACAGCAAAGGACTTAAATTCGGCATATATTCCTGCGCAGGCACGCACACCTGCGGCGGTCACCCCGGCAGCTTTGAACACGAGTTTGTTGATGCGCAGACCTTTGCGGAATGGGGCGTTGACTACCTGAAATACGACTACTGCTACAAGCCCGACCATATCCCCGGCGAGGTGCTTTACAAGAGAATGTCGCTCGCGCTCAGAAACTGCGGCAGGGATATTATGTTCTCCGCGTGCAACTGGGGCAACGACAATGTGTACAAGTGGATTAGAGAAAGCGGCGCGCACCTTTTCCGCTCGACGGGCGATATTCAGGACAACTGGGAAACAATAAAGCGCCTTGCGCTGTCGCAGATAGGCAACGAGTGCTACGGCGGAAACTACTGCCACAACGACATCGATATGCTGGTTGTCGGTATGCACGGCGGCAGCAACAACGAGTGGATAAACGGCACGGCGGACAGCTTTGTGAACGTTATCGCGGACAGCGCCGAAGGCTCTGCGCTCCCGAAAATCGGCGGCTGCACCGACACCGAGTACAAAACGCACTTCTCGCTGTGGGCGATTATGAACAGCCCGCTGATGATTGGCTGCGATATTCGCAAGATGACCCCCGCGACGCGCGAAATCCTCACAAACAAGGACGTTCTCGCGATAAATCAGGATATCGAGTGCCGCGGCGCATACTGCATAAAGCAGTGGAATAACCCCGAAAACGTGTTCAGTATGGTGAAGATGATGAGCGACGGCACGATTGCCGTTGGTATGTTCAACTTCGGTGACGCGGCGGGCGAAATGTCGCTTCAGTTCTGGGATGTTGGACTTCCCTACGCAAGCGGCAAGGGCTTCGAAGTTTACGACTGCTGGAAGCACGAAACTCTCGGCACATTCACCGAGCGCTTCGTTGCGACAATCGAGCCGCACGACTGCCTTGTGCTTCGTATGAAGGTTGTTGACGCGAAGTAATGGACAACTGGAAAACCTGCCGTGAATGCTCTGCCCCGCTTCATTCCGACGAGATTGCGATAAATCAGAAGCTGATTTCGCGAAATGTAAGAGAGTTCTACTGTATCGACTGCCTCGCCGCATACTACAAAACAACGCGCGAGGCGATACAGGCGCGGATTGACTACTACCGCAGAAGCGGAGAATGCACACTGTTCAGATGAAAGGAAAATACCGATGAAGAAAATTGTTGCCGCATTGCTTGCGGTGTCAATGTTGCTGGCGATTACAGCCTGCAATAAAAACAGCGGCTCCTCGCCCGAGGTTACCGACAGTCCCTCGTCAACTACCGAAACCGAGCCTGTAAGTGGCGAAAACGACGGTCTTCCTGTGCTGTCAAACCCCGTAAAGCGCACACCCGACGGGGAAATTGATATGACAGCAGCGCTTAGCTATACAACGGATTTCGACGCGCTTAAAGCCGAGCTTTCGAGCCGCGAGGTTGACCCCGCGCAGCCTGTTTCCCTTAACGCGCGGAATAATCCCTCGACTATGGAGGTGTGGAACTATCTGCGCTCGATTTACGGCAAACAAATGATTGCCGCACAGCAGCAGATGGATCTGAGCGCTGTCTATGAGGACAAGGTTTATTACCTCTCGGCAAACGACCTGCCCGCGATGAAGGGCTTTGACTTCATTTTCACGACGGGCAGCTATCAGTCGCGCGGTATGATTGACTCGGCGATTGAGTGGGCAAAGCAAAGCGGCGGGCTTGTCACCTTCACCTGGCACTGGAACGTTCCGCGCGATGTTGACAACGAAATCGGCTGGGCGTTTTATCAGGAGGATATCGTGAACTGGGACCCGCTTAACGCGACAACTCCCGGTACTAAGGAGTATGAGCAGGTTGTTCACGACATCGACCTTATCTCGGGTTATCTTCAGGAGATGGAGAGCAACGGAGTTACCGTGCTGTTCCGCCCGTTCCACGAAGCAAGCGGCTCGTGGTTCTGGTGGGGACTTCAGCCCGAGCATTTGAAGATGATTAAGAACGACGAATACCCCGACATCTATCAGCGGCTGTGGTATATGGTGTTTGACCGCCTCGAAAACTACCACAGGCTGTCCAACATCATATGGGTGTGGAACGGGCAGAGCAAGTGGTGTAAGGTTGACCCCAACAGCTATGATATCTCAGGAATCGACTACTACGCGAACACGGAAACTCACGAACCACTCGAAAACAAGTACAAGGAGCTGAAAAGCTACACCTACGACGGGAAAATGCTTGCGCTTTCGGAGTGCGGCTACATTCCCGACCCAGCGCTTTGCGCCGAGCAGGGGATAATGTGGCTATACTTTATGCCGTGGAACGGCGAGTTTATTTGTGAATCCACCGAATCGGGCACCGTTATCGCTGATATAGACGGAACGCCTTCGCCTAATCCCGAGCGAATTACCGCCGAGCTTCTTGCGCAGTACTTTGCAGACGAGCACCTCGTTTCGTGGAATAAGCTACCCGAGATGAGTTTCGGCACGAAGAAGATTCCTGAAAAAATCGCCGTCTGGGATTATTTCAGAGCAAAGGACTGACACGGCGCACGCGTAATACCTTATAATAAATCCCCTTTTGATGCTTGCGTCAAAAGGGGGATTTGGCGGGGTGCCCCCGCGGGCAATCCGGATGAAAGAGCCATCTTTCTGCAGGATGTCACACGCTGGCGAGGTACTCTATAAATGGAAAGTTATGGGGTGCCCCCGCGGGCAATTCCGCCTTTTGTTGGGTGGAACATTAACATACTTTATCGACGGCGGGAGTTTGAAACTCCTGCCGTTTTTTTGGGGGGTAAGTCAACGCGCACACTCTGCGCTAAGTGACAGCCCAATCCCCGTGCCGTGTAAACTCAAACGCGCTAAGGCTCGGAAATCAGCCAAATGCCGACAAGGGGCGTGTAAAGCGACCAAAAGGCTCATTCAGCCGGACTGCCCGCGGGGGCACCCCGCCGCAGAACAGGGATTACATATTTCATCGGCGTATACCGGATTCCGTTCGTTATCTGCTCCGCGTCCGTCGGGGCGAAGCCCATATGCTCGTAAATTTTTACGGCATAAGGTGAGGAGTTGACAGTAATCTCACCGGCGGGAAAATCCTTCTTCATTCGCTCAAACAGCTTTCTGCCGATGCCTTTTTTGTGGAACTCCGTCTTTACGAAGAACAGGCTGATGTGCTGCGGAGCACGCATTGCAAGCACTCCGACAAGTTCGCCGTTTTCAAACGCCCCATATACCTTCAAAGAGCCTATATAGTTCTCGTCGACAAGTGTTTTCTTAAACTCCTCAACGCCCTCGGGCGGGTACTCGGGCGCCTCAAACTGCATAAAGACGCTAAGCGCAAGCGAAATAGCCGCCGCGATGTTCTTTTTCGAAAGCTTCTTTATTTTTAGAGGGTCTTTCTGCTTCGGCTCAGGAAGTTCATCGTAAATCCCCTCAAAAAGCGCTTTCAAAAACTCGCTGTCGTCAACACGCTCGCAAAGCAGCATTTCCTTTGCGCCGTCGTAAGGCGGCTCGCTTTTCGCTTCAGGCATCATCTTATACGCCGTAGGCACGGGCTTTATCAGCAGCCGGTTGTCGCACAGATACGCCGCAATCCTGCCGCGAAGGTATATGATGTACTCTCCCATCATCTGCTTGTAGGTTACGCCGTCAAGCCCCGACAGCTGCTCTGTTATGTACTCCAGATATTCCTTGCTAGTTGACATACTTCCCTCCTGCTCAACGAAAAAAGCAGTACCGCAAAAGCGATACTGCTTGGTTTTTCAATCAGCCGTGTGATTACTCTGCGTCGGAAGCGTCTTCAGCGTCCTCAGCGGGAGCAGCGTCCTCCATAAGCGCCTTAATGGAGAGGCTTACTCTGTTCTTGTCGTCCTCGATGTCGATAATCTTAACCTCAACCTCCTGACCAACGGAGAGAACAGTTGCGATGTTTGTAACTCTGTCGGTGGAAATCTGAGAGATGTGGATAAGACCGTCTACGCCGGGGATAATCTGTGCAAACGCACCAAACTCGGTGATGGAAACGATGGTTGCCTTGATAACGTCGCCCTTATGATACTCGGCAACGAACTTTGTCCAGGGGTTGTCCTCGGGATCCTTTGCGGAGAGGGAAACCTTCTTCTTCTCGGGGTCGTAGCTCTTTACGATAACGTTAATCTTGTCGCCAACCTTAACGATATCTCTGGGGTGACCAACTCTGTTCCAGGTGAGGTCTGCGGTACGAACAAGGCCGTCAACTGCACCGATGTCAACAAACACGCCGTAGTCCTCGATAGAGCGAACAACGCCCTCGAACTTCTGACCAACCTCAATGCTCTCCCAGAACTTTGCTCTCTCTGCGTCGCGAACCTCTCTGTTAGCGGTGCGGATAGAGCCGACTACGCGGCCGCCGCGCTGGTCGGTAACCTCGATAATCTTGAACTTAACGGTCTGCTTGAGAAGCTCCTCAAGCTTGCCGTTGCGGGGAACGCCGGTGTGAGAAGCGGGAATAAATACGCGCACGCCGTTGTAGAACACGATAACGCCGCCTTTTACCACCTGTGCAACAGTGCCCTCGATGGTTTCGTTGCTGTCGAGGATAGCCTTCATCTTCTCAAGACCCAGCGCAGCGTCAACTCTCTTCTTGGAGAGCATAGCAGTGCCGACGGAATCGTCAACCTTGATAACGATGGCGTCGATAACGTCGCCAACCTTAACAATATCGGATACCTCGGCGTTGGGGTCGTTGGAGAGCTCCTCGCGGGTTATGTAGCCCGTCTGCTTTGCGCCAAGCTCAACAACCGCTTCCTTCTTGGAAACGCTTACAACAGTAGCCTTAACTCGCTTGTTTGTATACAACTTGTTAATAGACTGCTCCTGCTCAAGCAGCGCAGCAAAATCCTCCTCGTCAATTACATTGTTCTTGATTTCTTCGCTCATGGTTTTATAAATCTCCTTTATAGTATAGGCAGGGGTTGATGCTCCCGCCGTAATTCCGATTAAATCATCGGAGTGCAGACTGCTTAAAATCTGCGGGGGTAAGTCGGCGGCGCTTTCTGCAAACACCGTCTTACAGCTTCTCGCGCATATTCCGGCAAGCTTCGCTGTGTTTGAGCTGCTTTTGCCTCCGACAACTATCATGAGCGCAGCCCGCTTTGCAAGCTCCTCCGCATTTTTCTGGCGCTCGAAGGTCGCATTGCATATTGTATCGTATATTTCCGCACGGCTGTGTTTTTCGCGGATATGCTTTTCGCACTCCACAAAGCTGCCGTGGTCGAAGGTGGTCTGAGCGACAACCGCCGTCCTGCCGTCCTCGGGAATTTCCCCCGCGGCATACAGCGCGTCTATCTCATCAATGCTTTTGCAGGCAAAAGCCCTGCATTTCGCGTGTCCCATAATCCCGACAACCTCGGGGTGCAGCTCGTCGCCAAGCACAATCACGCAGTCGTTTTCGGAAAACCCCGAAACTATCCCGTGAATCTTCGCAACGAAGGGACAAGTAGCGTCGATGACGGCGGAGCAAAGCTCCCTCGCCTCGCGCTCGGTCTGCGCCGAAACTCCGTGAGAGCGGATTACAAGCGGCTTCCCCGCCGCTTCCGCTGCGCTTTCGGCTATTTTAACTCCCCTTTCTTCGAGGGAATCGGTAACAATCTTGTTATGAATTAGCGGGCCAAGCGTCATAACACCGCCATACTGTGCGGCAGCCTTTTCGGTAAGCTCAATCGCCCGCTTTACTCCGAAGCAGAAGCCCGACTTCTCGGCAATCTCAATCCGCATCGGGAGCGTTCTCCTTAAGCTTTTCAATCTCGCCCATTATCGTCCCGCTTACTTCCTTAAGCATACGCTTGTCGGAAATGTCAACATCGAATCTCTCCGCGGGAATCTTTTCTCCGACGGAAACAACGATATTTCTGCGGAACTTCTTGCGCCCGTATTTGATGAACACGGGGACAACGGGAACCTTCGCCTGCGCCGCAATGAGCGTAACTCCGCTCTTTGCCCTGCCAAGCTCGCCGTCCTTTGAGCGCGTGCCCTCGGGGAAGATAACGAAAATCCGCCCGTTTTCGAGGCTTTTAAGCGCGTTCTGAATAGCAGAGCCGTCGCCCGCGCCGCGCTTTACGGGAAAAGCGCCGAGGCGTCTTATGAGCCACGCGAACAGCTTGTTCTTAAACAGCTCCTCCTTCGCCATAAAACTGTACTTGCCGCGGAACATAATTCCGATGACGGGAGGGTCGTTGTTGGAAACGTGGTTTGACGCTATAATAAATCTGCCCTTTTCGGCAGGAATATTCTCCTTGCCGACCAGCGTTATGTGAAAAACAATGTGGTAAATAAATCGCACCAGCTCGCGTGCGATGGAGTAAAACATCAGAGCTTCTCCTTTATAATCCCGCACACCAACTCAACCGACTGCCCGAAATCAAGCCCCGATGTATCGGCAAGCACTGCGTCGTCCGCCTGTTTTAGCGGAGCGGCTGCGCGGTGGCTGTCGTTGTAATCCCTCTCGTTGAGGTCAGCCAGAACCTCGTCGAAAGTAACGGTCTTTCCCTTTGCGACAAGCTCGTCATAGCGGCGCTTTGCGCGGATTTCGGGAGCGGCGGTCAGGAAAATCTTAACCTGCGCGTTCGGCAGAACAACCGTGCCTATATCCCGCCCGTCCATAATGACGCTGTCGGTTTTTGCGAAGCCGCGCTGAATGTCAAGCAGCGCCGCCCGAACCTCGGGAACGGCGGAAACCGCAGACGCAGCCATCGAAATCTCTGGAAGCCTTATCTCCTCGGAAACGTCCTCTCCGTTAAGGAAAACGTGCTGCGTACCGTCAATCAGGCGGATAGCAAGCGAGATGTCGGGAAGCCGCGCGGAAATCTCATCGGGCTTTGTGAGGTCTGCGCCGCTTCTGCGGCAGTATAACCCAACCGCGCGGTAAAGCGCGCCCGTATCGACGTATATGAATCCAAGCCTTGCGGCAGCGGCACGCGCTATCGAGCTTTTTCCCGCACCGACAGGCCCGTCTATTGCGACAGAAACGAAATTATCTGACATCGGCTTTCTCCAAAACGAAAGCAAAAGCGCTTTCAAAATCTGTGCGTATTTTCCCGAAAAGGGTACAATTCCCCCTTTCCGACAAATTCACTATTACAGTATACCACAAACGGAATACAATTGTCAAGTGTTTTCGAGAAAAAAACCGACAAAAAAACCGACAGTTTTTTCCAAAGGGAAAAGCCGCCCCCGATTTTCGTCGGAAGCGGCGCTGAAAACAATTAAAACGGCGTTACGCGTTCCCTGCGGCGTGGATATCCGCGATTGCCTGCGTAACCAGCTTTTTGAACAGGGGCGCAACTCTGTCGGCGGTTTCCTGAACCTCCGCGTGAGTGAGGGGGTTGGAGGAAATGCCCGCAGCGAGGTTGGAAATGCAGCTTATGCCGCAGACCTCCATACCCGCGTGGTTTGCCGCCATCGCTTCAATCGCGGTGGACATTCCGACAGCGTCCGCGCCAAGCCTGCCGTACATTCTGATTTCGGCGGGGGTTTCGTAGTTCGGACCCGTGGTCTGAACGTAAATTCCGCTTTTCAGCGGAACGCCCGCCTTTGCGGCGCTTTCGGTGATTATCCTGCGAAGCTTGCGGGAATACACCTCGGACATATCGGGAAATCTTACGCCAAGCTCGTCAATGTTCGCGCCGATAAGCGGCGAGGGGACAAACGACGAGATGTGGTCGGTGATTAGCATAAAATCGCCCGCGTTAAACGACGGGTTTATTCCGCCCGCGGCGTTTGTGAGGAACAGCGTTTTCGCGCCCATAAGCTTCATCAGCCGCGTAGGAAGCACAACGTCCTGAACGCTGTACCCCTCGTAGTAGTGCACCCTGCCCTGCATAGCGACAATCGGCACGCCGCCCGCATAGCCGAACACAAAGCGCCCCTTGTGCCCGGGCGCCGTCGAAATCGGGAAGCCCTCAAGCTCGCTGTAATCCAACGTTTCCTTAACGTCCATCGTGTCTGCATAATCTCCCAGACCGCTGCCGAGGATAAGCGCAATCTCGGGTTTGAATGAAATCTTCTTTTCCGCGGACACATAGCACTTCATCAGCTTTTCAAAAACTTCGTTCATAATAAAGCCTCCTGTTTTGACGTCATTTCTCCGCGATAAAGAAAAACCGCGGGAACCTGAAAATTATCTCGCCGTTTGCTTGCTTCGGATACTCTTGTATAACCCGCGCTTTGACCGCAAGGAGAAATTTCTCTGCGTCACCGCCGTCCAGCGCGTTAAGATAGGGGCGCAGCCCTGTTCCCTTGTACCACTCCATTATGCTGTCGTGCGACGGCATACGGTGGAAATAGGTCGTCTGCCAAATCTCGAAATCCGAGGCGTTTTCTCTGAGCAAATCGAAATATTCGCTTTGCGTAAGCGTGTGAAAAAAACGCAGACAGCCTAGCTTTTCGCGCCACTCAGCGCTCTCGGCAAGCTCGCCGATTATGCGGTGTATAGGCTCGTCGTAATTCATCGGTATCTGCACGGCAAGCACGCCGCCCTTTTTCAGCAGCGCCATAAGCGCGGGCAGCAGCTCCCTGTGGTTTGGAATCCACTGTATGCAGGCGTTTGAGAACACAACATCAAACCGCCCCTCAAGTCCCGAAAGCTCCCGTGGCACCTCTGCGAGCATAAAATCAATATCACGGTATGCCGCTTTTGCGGCATTTATCATATCGGGCGAACTGTCGCAGCCGACAATATGCGCCGACGGAAATCTGCTTCTAAGAACGGCGGTGCTGTTTCCGGGACCGCAGCCGATATCTATTATTTCTGCGGGATTTTCAAGCGGAATACGCGTCGCAAGGTCGATTGCGGGCTGCGTTCGCTGCGCCGAAAACTTCAGGTACTGCGCACTGCTCCAATCAGCCATTTTTTACACTTCCCAGCTTCCGAGATACTTCTCCTGCTCGGGAGTAAGGTGATCTACCTCGACGCCCCACGCTGCAAGCTTGCGCTCGGCGACCTTTCGGTCAATGCTTCTCGGAACGTTAACCGTCATATTGCCAAGCTCGCGGGAAACGCCCTTTGTCGAAGCGATATACTCGGCAGAAAGCGCCTGAATAGCAAAGCTCATATCCATAATCTCGGCGGGGTGACCGTCGCCCGCTGCGAGGTTTACGAGCCTGCCCTCTGCGATAACGAAAACGGTGTTTCCGTTGGGGAGCTTATAGCCCATAATGTTGTTGCGCGCGGTGTAGCTTTCGGTTGAAATCTCGCGCAGCTTTGCCATATTCACCTCGACATCAAAGTGACCCGCGTTGCAGCAGATTGCGCCGTCCTTCATATTCATAAAGGCTTCCTCGCCGATAACGTCGGCGCAGCCCGTAACCGTTACGAAAAAGTCGCCTATTTTCGCTGCCTCACGCATAGGCATAACCTTAAAGCCGTCCATAACCGCTTCCATTGCCTTTATCGGGTCGATTTCGGTGACGATAACCTCCGCGCCAAGTCCCTTTGCGCGCATTGCAACGCCCTTGCCGCACCAGCCGTAGCCCGCAACGACAACGTTTTTACCCGCAACGATAAGGTTTGTTGTGCGGTTTATGCCGTCCCAGACCGACTGACCCGTGCCGTAGCGGTTGTCGAACAGGTGCTTGCAGTCTGCGTCGTTTACGAGAACCATCGGGAACTTAAGCTCTCCCGCCTTGTCCATTGCCTTGAGGCGGATAATGCCGGTGGTGGTTTCCTCGCAGCCGCCGATTACCTCGGGGATAAGCTCGGGGCGCTCGTTATGTATCAAGTTTACAAGGTCGCCGCCGTCGTCGATGATGATGTTGGGGCGCGCGTCAATTACGCGGGAGATGTGGCGGTGGTATTCATCGTCTGTCGCGTCATACCATGCGAAAACGTTAAGCCCGTCGTGAACCAGCGCCGCCGCAACGTCGTCCTGCGTAGAAAGCGGATTGCTGCCCGTAACGTACATCTCTGCGCCGCCCGCCGCAAGCACCTTGCACAGATACGCGGTCTTTGCCTCAAGATGAACCGACAGCGCAACGCGCAGCCCCGCAAACGGCTTGGTTTCGGAAAACTCCTTTTCAATGCCGTTAAGCAGGGGCATATTTCTCTTTACCCACGCAATTTTTCTCGCGCCGCTTTCCCACAGCGCCTCGTTTCTGATTTCGCTTGCCATTTTGATATTCCTCTTTCTTTCGCTTTTTATAGGTTTTCCGCAAGAAGCCCGCAGGCTAATCGTACTCCAGACGCGCCCGCAGGCTGCGTTTTGAAGTCGTCGGGCATTGCGTGAACAACAATCGGTTTTCCCGACACCTCGCGGACGTTCGTGCGGTCGATAAACACCTGCGCAAACGCGTTTCCGTATTCGTCGGAGAACAGCGGCGGCAGGTCGCCCGCGTGATAAGGGTGGCGGCTGCACCACATTCCCTCCTCGCAGACGGTGAAATGCCCGCCCGCCTCGGAAAAAAGCTCGGGCGCCGACGCAACGCCGCAGGCAAGACCGCTGTGAATGTGCAGTCCCATAACCCTTGACGGCGGAATCCCCGTGAACTCCATCTGCAAAAAAATCTCGTCCGGCAGCCAGAACGCGTGAACCTCGCCTCTTACGTCGGGGTAATCCGCGCTGCCGCGAACCGCCGCGATAAGTGCGGGGGTTTCCTGCTCGAAAAATGCAAATCTGCTGACCTGCCTCATAATAACACCTCTCTTTTGGAAAAGTGTATGCGTTGGCGGGTTGTACAGATTACTTCCTAATAAACAGAACGCCCAGCGTATCCTCGCCGCAGTGGCACGCAACCGTGCAGCCCGCATCCGTTACGGCAATTTCCCTGAACTGCTTGTACTTCTTAACCTCGTCCGCAGTAAGCATTACGTTTTTCTCGGAGGTTGTGTGGGTGATGAATATAAGCTCCTCGTCA
Organism: [Eubacterium] saphenum; assembly: GCA_004555635.1. Taxonomy (GTDB): domain Bacteria; phylum Bacillota; class Clostridia; order Oscillospirales; family Ruminococcaceae; genus CAG-115. The sequence goes on along the minus strand of SFHN01000017.1, from coordinate 1,013 downwards.
ACATCAACGCCCGACAGCCTGTCCTTTACATAATCAACTATGGTTTTCTCGATGCTGCCGCGGTATTTCTTGGTTACCGTCATCTTTCCGCCGATAACGTCTATGCAGGGCTTAAGCTTCAGCAGATTTGCGCCGAGAGCCGCGATTGTCGAGCACCTGCCGCCCTTGTGAAGATACTCCACGTTTGCGACAAAGAAGCTTGCGTCAACCTTAGGAATAATGTCGCTTCGCAGCTTTGCAACGATTTCCTGCGCACAAAGCCCCTGCTGCGCCAGCTTTGCCGCAGACACCGCGACAAGACCCTCGCCCGTCGAGAGATTGCGCGAGTCAACGACATAAACCTTGCCGTATTCCTCAACCTCGTCCGCTGCAATGCAGGCGTTCTGATAGCAGCTCGAAAACTCCGCGCTTATCGTGATGATAATCAGCTCGTCGCAGCCCTTTAGCTGCTCCCTGAAAAACTCCTCGAAGTCGGATACGTTTACCGCGCCCGTCTTGCAGAGTTTCCCCGTCGAACGATAGTAATCAAAAACCTCTTTCTGACCTATCTCAACGCCGTCGCGGAGGGTTTCGTCGCCCTTTGTTACATAAAAGGGAACAACGCTGATATCATACCGCGCCTTAAGTTCCTCCGACAGGTCGCATACGCTGTCTGCACAAATCTTTACTTTTGACATAAGCCTTTTCCTTTCATAATTTTTATGCTAAAGCCTTTTAGCTTAATTCTCCGAAAGTTCTGTAAGCAGACCCTCCAGCAATTCGCTCAGCCTGCTGTAATAGAGCGCAAAGAGCACGTCAACGCTGCCCGCGAGAAACAGATTGCGGTTGTTTATCGCGGCAAGCTCGGGAACGTGCGTATAAATATAGCTCTTGTACCACTCCGCGTCAAACGGCGGAAGCTGCCTGCCCATACGCACAAGGCGGCGGTTTTCGTCAAAGTCCTCTTCTATGGCGTTGTCGTAGTTTTCCGCGCCCTTTTCGACAGACATATCATAAACCGCCTTTATCTGCTT
>SFHN01000016.1 GCA_004555635.1 [Eubacterium] saphenum | reverse complement strand
AAGCCGCTCCCGAGCCTGCGCCCGAGCCGAGCGGCGGAAAGCTGACGCAGGAGCAGATTGAAGCGATGATGAGCGCGGCGCGCGGCGAAGTTGAAGCCGCTCCCGAGCCTGCGCCCGAGCCGAGCGGCGGAAAGCTGACGCAGGAGCAGATTGAAGCGATGATGAACGCGGCGCGAGGCGAAGTTGAAGCCGCCCCCGAGCCTGTACCCGAGCCGAGCGGCGGAAAGCTGACGCAGGAGCAGATTGAAGCAATGATGAGCGCGGCGCGCGGCGGGAACTGATTTCACAAAATATTCACAGAATTATAATACTGTCATTCCATTTGGTGTGGTAGGATATACATAACAGCAAACCCCATCGGGAAAGGAAACAATATGTCAAGGACAACTACCTACAAACCGAACACTGCGCCGCCTGCTCTTGCGCCGGTAGAGAAGCTGCTGACGGAAAAAGCACAGAAGCAGGTTATGGAGCAGCTATACCAGTTCATTGAGCTTGAACACCTGTACGAATCGGCAATTCGCGAGGTAAAGACAAAGCTTGAGATACTCGACAGCGAGTTCAAGGCGAAATACGACTACAACCCCATTCACCATATTGAGGACAGGCTTAAGTCCCCGCAGAGCATTCTCGAAAAGCTTCAGCGAAAAGGTCTGTCGTTCAGCTGCGAGAACGCGCGCGAAGCGCTTAACGATATCGCGGGAGTAAGGGTTATCTGCAACTACATCGAGGACATCTACACCGTCGCAGACCTGCTCACTATGCAGGATGACGTAAAGCTTATCAAGCGAAAGGACTACATCAAGAACCCCAAGCCGAACGGCTACCGCAGCCTGCACCTTGTTATAGAAACGCCCGTTTACCTCTCCGACAGGAAGGAGCAGGTAAACGTTGAGGTGCAGATAAGGACGATTGCGATGGACTTTTGGGCGAGCCTTGAGCACGAGTTAAAATATAAGACCGACGTGGAGGTTTCCGCAGACCTTGCGCAGCAGCTTAAAGAGTGCGCCGAAACTATTGCCGCAACTGACGAGCGTATGCAGAGCATTTACCGCACGCTGAAGGAAATCAACTGACAAAAGCGACAAAAGCCGCTTCCGATTAACAGGTCGGGAGCGGCTGTTTTTATGGGTAATAGTATAGGGAAAACGGCGGGAGCGGAGGCTGTTATCAAAGCTCATTTCGGTTTTCGAGCGCTCTTGCGAGCGTTACGTCGTCGGCAAACTCAAGCGACGAGCCTGCGGGCAGGCCGTATGCAAGCCGCGTAACCTTTATCCCGAACGGCTTTATCAGCATTCCGAGATATGCGGCGGTAGCGTCGCCCTCGACGGTCGGGTTTGTCGCCATAATGACCTCCTTGCAGCCGTTAAGCCGCGCAATCAGTTCCTTGATTTTCAGGTCGTCAGCGGTTATCCCGTCCATCGGCGACAGCAGCCCGTGCAGAACGTGGTACACGCCCGAGTAGCCGCCCGAGCGCTCAAACGCGGAAACGTCCTTCGGTGTTTCTACAACGCAGATAACGCTTCTGTCGCGGTTTTCGTCGTCGCATATCGCGCAAATCTCGCGGTCGGTGAAGTTCATACAGCAGCTGCACAGCCGCACCCCGCAGCGCGCGCGGACAATGCTGTCGGCAAACTCTCTTACCTCCTCCTCGGGGCGGTTGAGCATATAATATGCAAGCCGCTGCGCGGTCTTTATCCCTATCCCGGGAAGCTTTGCAAACTGCTCCGCCGCAAGAGCAAGCGGCGCGGAAATAAACTCTGCCATATCTTAATCCTTTCCGTACAATGTAATAAGAGGGCTTTTCTCGTCAAGCTCTATCGAAAACTCCGTATCGTATATGTTCACGCCGCCGCTCGGCAGCTCGTTTTGCCGCGAGGAGCAGAACAGCGGGATTTCTGCGCTGCTGTCGGGAGCGCTTCGCTTATATCCCGTGTACAGCACAACGTCCGCCGAAACGCTCGTGTCGCCGACTTTCGCCGCGGCAATCAGCATATCCCCGACGGTTATCATATCGGCGGAGTAATCCTCAATATACACCGAAGTTCCGCGCTCCAAAACTGCGCGAACGCTCTGCGGCGCGTATATTTTCTCCGTAGGGACAGTCTGCGCAAGCTCCGTTATCGCGAGCGCGCCGCTGTAATCTGCGCTGTCCGCCGCAACAAAGCGCAAGCTTTTAGCGCCGTTTTCTCTCAGCGTTTGGGCAATATCTTCGGTAAGCCCGCTTCCGCCTCCCGCAACAAACACCGCGGCTTCGCTTCCTACGCAGATAACCGCCGCGCCGTCGCGCCCGTCGGACACAAAGCAAATCCTGCTGCGGTTTTCCCGCGCGAAAAGGCACATCGTAAGCGAAAACGCAGTAATCACCGCCGCCGCTTTTGTGCCGAATTTTCTTATTCCGTCGGGATTATAAACCGCCGCCGCAAGCACAGCCGCAAGCAGCGCCGCTAAAAATTCCGCGCTGGCAAAGTCCGCCGCAAGCCACATTCCGCGAAGTCGCCCCGCAGCCGTTATCACCCAAATCATCGCTTTCAGCACAAGCCCCACAGGCACCGCCAAAAGCGGCATCCCCGATATGCACAGCAGCATTCCGAGGGTCATTGCGGCGGCAAACAGCGGCGCTATGATAACTGTTGTAACTGCGCTTAGCAGCGATATCCCGCCGAAGCAATGTATCGCGACGGGCGCGGTAAACGCCGTCGCTCCCGCCGAGCAGCACAGCGCGGTAACCGCGCCGCCGAGCGGCTTTGCCTTTTTCGGGAGCTTATCCGACAGCGCCGCGCCGAAGCTTCTTCCGACAACCGCCGCGCCGAAAACGCCGAGCACCGACATCTGAAGCCCCACGTCAAGCACGGCGGCGGGGTTTATCACCGAAAGCAGGATAACCGTCACCGCGAGGGAGTTCAGAATATCGCTGCGGCGAAGCAAAAGCGCCGCAAGGTTATGTACCGCAATCATTGCCGCCGAGCGCAGCACCGAAGCAGTTGCGCCGAAGAAAATCACGGCGGGCAGGATAAACAGCAGCGCTAAAACCGCTTTCAGCAGCCGCTTGTCCTTTGCGAAAAGCTCGGACAGCACCATAAACAGCACCGCGAAATGCGTTCCGGAAACGGCGGTGAAGTGCATAACGCCGCTTACGCTTGCGGCTTCTTCAAGCGGCAGCGGCAGCGCACCGCGTTCTCCGAGCAGAATTGCCTGCGCCAAAGCCGCTTCATTTTCGCCGAGGGTTTGACGAAGCAGCGCGGCGCACTTACTGCGGAAGCGCTCTATTTCCCGCTTCAGGCTGAAGCCGCTTTCGGTTGAGATAACCTGCCCGACCGTTCCCGAAATCAGAACGCCGCGCGAAAGATTTTGCACGCGGAAAGCGTTTTCGGTTTCCCTGAAAGAAACCTCGGCGCAAATCCTGTCGCCCGCTTCAACCTCGCTGTCGCCGTAAAGCCGCGCGGTAATTTGTGCGTTGCCATACCTGAATTTTCCGAGATACACCTCGCCCGAAGCACTTGAAGAAAGCCTTTCCGAAACGACAAGTTCAACCTCTGCGGTTTCCCCGCAGAGCGTCTGCGCGGGAGAAACCGTAAACGCAAGGTACAGCCCCATAAGCAAAGCGCCGAAAAACGCTCCGAGCGCAGTGCAAAAGCCGCTGTGCCGCTTTACTTTCAGAAAAACCGCGCAGAGTGCGCCAACCGCAGCTATCGCCGCGCATACTATAATCCCGCCGTAAAAAGCGAGCAGCATTGCCGCCGCCATAAACGCCGCAAACTGCACCGCAGGCAGCCTTATCTGTTCGTTTAACTTACTCTCCATACAGCAAAAACGGTTCGCTGCCGCGAAATGCCCGCCCTACGGCGCAGCGCTTTGCAAAGCAGGAACCGCATAATGTTGCTTTCCTTATATTACATAAAACCAGGGAAGGAAACTCCGCCCGTTACCTTTTCCATCTCTGCCGCGCCGTAGTCGTCTACTTCCTGAAGTATCTCGTTTACGCCGCTGATGATGAGGTCCTGAAGCATTTCGATATCCTCGGGGTCAACAACCTCGGGCTTGAGCGTAACCGACTTCAGCTTCTTGTCGCCTGTCATAACAAGCTCGAGAGCGCCGCCGCCGACCTGCTTTGTGAACTCCTTCTTTTCAAGTTCCTCCTGAACAAGAGCGATGTCCTCCTGCATTTTCTGCGCCTTCTTAACCATCGCGTTCATATTGGGTGCGGAGTTCTGATATTCCTTGGGTAATCTTGCCTTCATAGTCTTTATTTCCTTTCACTTTCTTATTACATCTATTCCGAGCGCTTCTGCTTTTTTGAGAAGCGCATTAACGGCTGATTGTTCCGTTTCTTCCGCGGCGGTCTTTTTTTCGCAGACAAGCTTTATTTTCACGTCCGCTCCGAGAGCATCGGAAACTTCCTCGCTAAGCTCGCGCAGGCTGTCGTCCTTTACGCTCGAAAACAGCGCGTTTGTGCTGTGTATCTCAAGCAGCCCCGCGTTCAGAACTGCCTGCGAGCCTGTCAGCAGCGCCTTGTTCATCGGGTAGAGCTTTTCTATCGCCGCGTTCCATTGCTCCGCCGTTATCGACGTAAGCGCGGGTCTTTTTTCGGTGCTTTCCGCTTCGGCCTGCTCGGGCGGCGCGGGTTCAATCTGTTCGGGTTTAACAGCTTCAACCGGCTCGGAATTAGCCTGCGGCTCGGGCTTTGCGGGTTCGTTTTGCTCCGGGGGAACAGGCGGCACAGGCGGCTCGAAGCCAAACGGCTCCTCGGGCGGCGGCGCGTCAAACGGCGGCGCCTCGGGAGGAACTTGTTCAAACACATTAGCCTGCGTATTTGCGGCTAGACCGCTTACGATTTCCGCGGTTTGGCGGTTAAGCTCCTTCAGCTTGCTAAGCGTCTGCGCGTTTTTAGGCGAGAGCTTCTCGACGGGCGTCGGGATAAACTCCTCCTTCTGCTCCTTTATCGGGATAATCTGAATTGCACCGCCGTCGGGCGCTGCGCCCGCGACAACGTTCATCACAGGGCGGTGTGCGCTTTCTTCCGAAGCCGCGGAGTAGCCAAGACACATTCTGACAAGGCACATTTCCGCAGCCGTACGGCGCTGCTTTGTCTTGCCTATGCTGTCCGCGCACTGTCCGAGAAGCGACAGGCAGCGGAGTATATCGTCAAGCGAAAACATTCCCGCAATGCGCTCAACCTCGCCGTACTCATACGGCATAGCGCTAAGCAGGTCTTTTTCGGAGGGGATAGTCTTTATAAGCATAAGGTCGCGGAAGTGACCGCTAAGCTCGTCAATTATCCGCGCGATATCCTTTGAAGCGCGGTGAAGCTCGTCAAGCAGTCGTATGCAGCCCGCAACGTCATTTTTCGCAATCATCTCCGAGAAGGAGAACAGGTGTCTGTTGTCGGCGACGCCCGCGCATTCTCTTACGACCTCGGTGGTAACGTGGCTGTCTGCCGAGGCGCAGCGGTCAAGCACCGACAGCGCGTCGCGCATTCCGCCGTCGCTAAGCCGCGAGATAAGCTCAGCCGCGTCGTCGTCGAGGGTGAACCCCTCCTCTTTCGCGACATAAAGCAGCCGCGCGGCGCTTTCCTTTACGTCAATGCGCCTGAAATCGAACCGCTGGCAGCGCGAAATTATCGTCGGGAGAACCTTGTGCAGCTCGGTGGTTGCCAAGACGAACTTAACGTGCTCGGGCGGCTCCTCAAGCGTTTTCAGAAGCGCGTTGAATGCCGCGGGGGAGAGCATATGCACCTCGTCGATGATGTACACGCGGTATTTGCAGCTTACAGGGGTGTAGTTTACCTCATCGCGAAGCTGGCGCACGTCGTCAACGCCGTTGTTGCTTGCCGCGTCCATTTCAACGATATCCGTAGCGGCGCCGCTTTCGATTTCGCGGCAGCTCTCGCACTCTAAGCAGGGGTTTCCGTTTCTCGGGTTCTTGCAGTTTACCGCCATCGCGAGGATTTTCGCGCAGGAGGTTTTGCCCGTGCCGCGCGAGCCTGTAAACAGGTATGCGTGGGCGGTAGTACCCGTGGAAATCTGGTTTTTCAGGGTAGTGGTGATATGCTCCTGCGATATAACATCGTCGAAGGTTTTCGGACGGTATTTTCTGTACAGCGCGAGATACATTTCATCACCCCTTTCCTATGGTATTGCCATATAAATAAAAAACAAACGTTCTCGATTATGAGAACAGGCTGACTGCGGCACACGGAGAAATCCGCTTAATGCTGCTCGGTTCCCCGCCTGACATGGTTCACGGCACCCCGTTGCACAGGGCCTGTCCCCATAATCGAGAACATTTGTATAAACTCACTTTATCATTATACTCCATTTCACAAAAAAAATCAAGTGGTTTTCCCGAAAAAGACCGAAGAACGTTTTGGGGGCAATTTGGGCGGGACAGAAAGCCGCGCGCTTTTTATTGACGAAACGCGAAAAAAGTTGTATAATAATAGGTGTAAAACGAAACGGAGGGCGGACTTTGTGAAACGTTTTTTCAAAGCCGTGTGGATTTTCATTCCCGCGGTGCTTGCGGCGGCGATGTATTTTCTGCTGCCGTATTTCCCGACGGTGACGGAATACGTCTTTTCGCGCGGGCTGTTCAAGCTTGTTACCGTGCCGGTTGGGTTTGTGACGTCGCTGCTGCCGTTTTCGCTGACGGAGCTGCTTGTGGTACTCGCTCTGCCGCTTGCTGTAACGCTTATCGCGGTTTTCGCGGTAAGGCTCAAGAAAAGCGCCGACAGGAAAAAGACCGCGCTGCGCGCGGGGCGGGGAGTATGCGGCTTTGTGTCGTTTGCGCTCGCGATGTATATGATATGCCACGGCGCAAACTTCTACCGCTATCCGATGGAGCAGCTTATGGAGCTTGACACCTCGAAAAAGTCCGCCGACCACCTGCTTGCGGTGTGCAAGGAGCTTGTGCGCGGGGCGGCGGAAGCGGGCGCGGAGCTTGACACCGACAAAAACGGCTGCACAAAGCTTCCCGAGAACATTCTGACCGAGCTTTCCCGCACGGGCAGCGGCTACGAGCCGCTGATAAAGGAGTACCCGTTTCTGTGGACGTCGGTGTGGCGGCAGAAGCCGGTTATGCTGTCGGAGCAGTGGTCGTACACGCTGATAACGGGAATGTACTTTCCGTTTTTTGCGGAGTGCAACGTAAACACTGCGCAGCCCGAGTTCGGCGTTCCGTTCACTGCGGCGCACGAAAGCGCGCACTCGCGCGGGATTGCGTTCGAGAACGAGTGCAACTATATGGCATTTTTGTCGTGTATCAACAGCGAGTACGCGGAGTTCCGCTACTCGGGATATATGGAAGCGCTAAGGTTCTGCACCAACGACCTTTACCGCTACGACAAGGAAATGTGGGCGGAGGCTATGAGCGGCTGCACCGAAACAATGCTTCGCGACCTTAACGCGGTAAACGTCTTTATCGCCGACCACACGGGAAAGACATCCGAAACGGCGGGAAAGGCGAACGATACTTTTATAAAAGTGCAGGGCGTAAAGGACGGCGAGCTTAGCTACGGCAGGGTAAGCGCGCTTATACTTGCCTACTATGATAAAGTGTGGAACGGATAACATTATAAAAAGGAAAGACAGCTATGCTAGGAACAATCGTAAACGCGGGAACAATACTTATCGGCTCGGCGCTCGGCGGACTGCTTCGAAAAGGTATAAAGGAAAAGTACCGCGACGCGCTTTATAACGCGATGGGGCTTGCGGCAATCGGCATAGGGATAAACTCGGTGTGCAAGAATATGCCGCAGAGCGAATACCCCGTGCTGTTTATCATAAGCCTTGCGCTCGGAAGTCTGCTTGGCTATGCAATCGACCTTGACGGGCGGTTCAACAATATGGTAAACAAGTATTCAAAGTCAAATCTCGGGCAGGGTCTGTCGACGGGAATACTTATGTTCTGCATAGGAACGCTGTCTATCCTAGGCCCGATAAACTCCGCTCTGTACGGCGACAACACCTTCCTTTTCACAAACGCAACGCTAGACCTCGTAACCTCAATGGCGCTTGCGAGCACCTATGGCTTCGGAATGATGCTGGCGGCGCCCGTGCTTTTCTGCTGGCAGGGCGCAATCTACCTCTGCGCGGACGCGCTCGCGCCCGTGCTGCTTGAGGGCGGGCTTATGACGGAGCTTTCGCTTGTCGGCGGGTTTCTGATTGCCGCGTCGGGTATAGGAATACTGAAGCTCAAGGATATGAAAACGCTTAGTATGCTGCCCGCTCTTTTTGTGCCGTTTGTTTTCTTTGGGGCGAAGGCGATATTTGGGTTCTGACTTGTTATTAGCGGCGGAAAACAGCTCTTTCCGTCATCTTGCACAATTTGCTTTTCGGAAGTATGCAATGCGGGGCGCTTCGGTTGTACAATATGCCGAAAAAGCGCTTCTTGCATTTTCACGGCGAATTTTGTATAATGTTTCCCTTGCATTTGTGGCGCAAGAGTGATATAATAGAATGGAATGATTATTTATATCGGAAATAACCAAAAAACGGAAGGAAGGTCATTGGCATGGCTACAAAATACATATTCGTCACAGGCGGCGTTGTTTCGGGTCTTGGCAAGGGCATTACCGCGGCGTCACTCGGCAGACTGCTGAAAATGCGCGGCTATAAGGTCACGATTCAGAAGTTCGACCCGTATCTTAACGTTGACCCCGGAACTATGAGCCCGTATCAGCACGGAGAGGTTTTCGTAACCGACGACGGCGCGGAAACCGACCTCGACCTCGGTCACTACGAGCGCTTTATCGACGAAAACCTGTCGGTAAACTCAAACGTAACCACCGGCAAGGTTTACTGGACAATCCTCAACAAGGAGCGCCGCGGCGACTACCTCGGCGGCACGGTTCAGGTTATCCCCCACGTTACGAACGAGCTTAAGGACAGAATTTACCGCGCGGCAAACAGCGGCGCCGAAACTCCCGACGTTGTCATCACCGAAATCGGCGGTACCGTCGGTGATATCGAATCCACGCCGTTCCTTGAGGCTATCCGTCAGGTAAGCTACGAAAAGGGCAGGGAGAACGTAATGTACATTCACGTTACGCTTCTGCCGTTCATCTCGGGAAGTAACGAGCTTAAAACAAAGCCCACGCAGCACTCCGTAAAGGAGCTTCTTTCCATCGGCATTCAGCCCACGGTGCTTGTTCTCCGCAGCGACTGCGAGGTGCCTGTTGAAATGCGCGAGAAGATTGCGTCGTTCTGCAATGTCCGCAAGGAGGACGTTATCCAGAACCTCACCGCGTCCTCTCTTTACGCCGTTCCGCTTATGCTGGAAAAAGAGGGCCTTGCGCACTGCGCCTGCCACCACCTCGGCCTTGATGACAGAAAGCCCGACCTTACCGAGTGGGAGAATATGGTTCACAGGCAGGAAAACGCGGACAAGCCCCTTACAATCGGTCTTGTCGGAAAATATGTTGCGCTGCCCGACGCGTATATTTCGGTTATGGAATCAATCCGCCACGCTTCTGCCGACAACGGCGCGGACGTGACGATTAAGCTTATAAACTCCGAGGACGTCACCCACGAAACGGCGGACGAGCTGCTAAGCGGTCTTGACGGAATCTGCGTTCCCGGCGGCTTTGGCGACCGCGGAATCGAGGGCAAGGTTGAGGCGGTGCGCTATGCCCGCGAAAACAAGCTGCCCTATCTCGGGCTTTGCCTTGGCATGCAGATGGCGGTTATCGAGTTCGCGAGAAATGTCGGCGGACTTAACGGCGCAAACTCTGCGGAGTTCGGCGAGTTCGAGTACCCCGTTATCGACATTATGCCCGACCAGAAGGGCGTTGATATGGGCGGAACAATGCGCCTTGGTCTTTACCCCTGCCGTCTTGAGGAGGGCACAATCTCCCGCGAGCTTTACGGCGACGAGCTTGTTTACGAGCGCCACCGTCACCGCTACGAGTTCAACAACGTTTACCGCGAGGAGCTTGCCGCAAAGGGACTTAAGTTTGCGGGTCTGTCGCCCGACGGAAAGCTTGTTGAAATCGTTGAGCTTCCGAGAGAGGTTCACCCGTGGTTCGTTGCGGTTCAGTTCCACCCCGAGTTCAAGTCCCGTCCCAACCGCCCGCACCCGCTGTTCAACGGCTTCATAAAGGCTGCTGTTGACCTGAAGGAAAAGAAGTAACCCTGCGGGCAAATTACACCGAAAGATAAAAAGCGCCCGAACTACATTCGGGCGTTTGTTTTAAGGAGAAAGCTATGGGAAATTCATTCTACGACAACCGCGAGCTGTCATGGCTGAAGTTTAACGAGCGTGTGCTTGAAGAAGCGCGCGACGAGGACACCCCGCTGTTTGAGCGGCTTCGCTTTGTGCAGATTTTCTGCTCGAACCTTGACGAGTTCTTTATGATACGCGTCGGTTCGCTGCACGACAAGCTCGTTTACGAGAGCAAGGAGCGCGAGAACAAGACGAATATGACCCCGAAGGAGCAGCTTGCGAAAATCGCAAAGCGCGTTAAGGCGCTGCTTCCCGTGAAGGACAGCGCATACAGCGACATTATGCGCGGGCTGTCCGCTTACGGCGTCGAGCACATCAGCGAGGAGCAGCTGACACCGCAGGAGGACGCTTTTCTGAAAGCGTATTTCACGCGCGAAATTCGTCCGCTGCTGTTCACGGGCGTTGTTGACAAGAAGCACCCCGTGCCGTTCCTGAAAAGCGGCGAGGTGTATGTCGGCGCGGCAATCCGCCGAAAGGACGACCCCGCGGGTAAGGTTACGTTTGCGATACTTCCAGCGTCGGAAAACCTGCCGAGGGTTATTTTCCTGCCGGGTACGGGGCGGTTTATCCTCTGCGAGGAGCTTATCTGCCGCTATGCAAAGCAGGTTTTCAGCAACTTTGAGATAAAGTCGCGCTGTATTTTCAGAGTGACGAGAAACGCCGACATCGCGCTTGACGAGGGACTTTACGACCACGATGTTGACCTGCGCGACATAATGCAGAAGCTTGTTAAAAAGCGCAAAAAGCTTCAGCCCGTCCGCGTTGAGTTTATGGGAAGCCCATCGCCCGACGTGGTTTCGGTTATATGCAAGACGCTCGGCGTAAAGGACAACTTTGTGTTCACGCAGCACTCGCCGCTGTCGATGGATTTTCTGTCGGCAATCGAGCGCAGGCTCGAAAAGCAGAGCAGCCTGTTCTTCCCCGCGCTTGTTCCGCAGCAGTCTGCGGCAATTGACCCGTCCGCGTCGATAATCTCGCAGGTTAAGAAGAAAGATATCCTGCTGAATTACCCCTACGAAAACATAAGCCACTTCATAAAGCTTTTGGAGGAGGCAGCGGAAAACCCGAAGGTTGCCTCTATAAAAATCACGCTCTACCGCGTTGCGCGCGACAGTAAGATTATCAACGCTTTGATAAGAGCCGCCGAAAACGGCAAGGATGTTCTTGCGCTGGTTGAGCTTCGCGCAAGGTTTGACGAGGAGAACAACATCGGCTGGTCAAAGCAGCTTGAGGACGCGGGCGTTTCGGTCATTTACGGTCTGGAGGAGCTTAAGGTTCACTCGAAGCTTCTGCTGATAACGCTGCGCGACGGAAACGACCTGTCCTACATAACGCAGGTTGGCACGGGCAACTACAACGAGCGCACATCGAAGCTGTACACCGACTTAACGCTTATCACTGCGGACCGCGACTTCGGCTCTGACGCGTCGGTGGTGTTCAACGCGCTTATGGTCGGTAGCACGGTTGAGAGTACAAACAAGCTGCTTGTCGCTCCGAAGGGGCTGAAAAGCCGCATAGTTGAGTTTATCGACAACGAGATAACCTACGGCAAGGACGGCTACATCGGGCTAAAGATGAATTCGCTGACTGACCGCGACATCATCGAAAAGCTTGCCGAAGCGAGCCGCGCGGGCGTAAAAATCGAGCTGATTATAAGAGGAATATGCTGCCTTGTCGCGGGCGTTGAGGGCGAAACGGAGAATATCCGCGTAATCTCGATTGTCGGGCGCTTTCTTGAGCACAGCCGAATTTACATCTTCGGCAAGGGCGAGCGCAGGCGCGTTTATATCTCGAGCGCCGATTTTATGACGCGAAACACCGAGCGGCGCGTTGAGGTTGCGGCTCCCGTGCTTGATACCGAGCTGCAAAAACGCGTATGCGACATCTTCGACACAATGCTGCGCGACAACGTAAAGGCGCGCGAGCAGGGCGCCGACGGGCTTTACCGCCACGTTATGCGAAAGGACGGAGAAGCGCCGCTTAACTCGCAGATTTACTTCTACGAGCAGAGCTATGCCGCCGCCGAGAATCCCGCTCCCGCCGCGCCCGAGAAAAAGCCGACCGTGGTTAAAATCCGCAGGGTAAAGCGGTAAGAAGATAACGCAAAATAACGGCGGGGGCTGGTTGCTCCCGCCGTTTTTGGGGCGTAATTATTGGGGAAGCGCCGCGCGGGGTATGTTTTCTTCCTGTCGGAGAACGGCGTGCGGCTTACGAAAACGGTCCCCGCAGAGTTTCTCGAAAAGTGAGTGCCGAAGCGGCTTTTGCAGCGAAACAACGCAAAATTTTGCAAAAACCCCTTGACAAATCGGTGAAAGTATGTTAAAATGTTAGATGTTGCAGCAAGGCTGCGGCATTATATGCAGGTGTGGCGGAATTGGCAGACGCGCTAGCTTCAGGTGCTAGTGGCAGCAATGCCGTGTGGGTTCAAGTCCCGTCACCTGCACCAGTCGAGTGCCTCGACACGCATTTTCGCGCGTTGAGGCACTTTTCTTTTGTGGGTTTTCGCTCGCACTATTATGTTCCTGTTTTCGCATACAACTAACCCTCAGGCTTTTAGCCCGAGGGTTTTCGCTTTTTTGGAGCGGCATTTTCCCTGTGAAAGGTGTTGCAGAAACCGCACAGCCCGTGAAGCTAAAAACTTAACGGGCTTTCCGCTTTGAAATTCAATTTGTCATCAGTCCTCCGGCACGCTCACGAATTTCTGCTTCATTTTGCGGTAGCAGCCGAAGAACAGCGGTATCAAAAAGCAGTCCGCGAAAATCCACGCGGCGGGGTGTGCAATACACACCGCATTGAATCCGAAGCGCGGGACGAAACACAGCGCAACAAGTGCGCGCGCTATCATCTCGAACACCCCCGCGAATATCGCAACCTGCGAAAAACCCATTCCCTGAATAAGAAACCGCACGATATTTACAAACGCAAGCGGGATATAGAACGCCCCGACTATCAGCAGGAAACGGTATGAAAGCGCTAAGATTTCCTCTATGCTTCCGCCGTCGGTGTCGTTGATGAACAGCATTGCGATGTTTTTCCCGACAAGCAGAATGATAACGAACCCGATTATCCCGTAGCCGACGCCAAGCAGCGAGCAGGAAGCAAGCCCTTTCTTGACGCGCTCGACCTTGCCCGCGCCGATATTTTGTCCGCCGTAGGTCGCCATAGTGCTTCCCATAGCGTCAAACGGGCAGCACAGCAGCTGGTTAACCTTGCCGCCCGCGGTTACTGCCGCGACGTATGTTGAACCCAGCCCGTTTACGGCGGTCTGAAGCAGGATAGAGCCAATTGCGGTTATCGAGTATTGCAGCCCCATAGGCATTCCCACGCTGCAAAGCCTGCCGATATAGTGAAAATCGGGGCGAAGGTCTTTTTTGCTCAAGCGCAGTATGTCAAACCGCTTTATGATATACACAAGGCAAAGCAGCCCCGACACAAGCTGCGATATAACCGTAGCCCAGCCCGCGCCCGAAACGCCCATTTTCAGCACGACAATCATAAACACGTCAAGCGCGACATTAAGCAGGCTAGAAATAATCAGAAAATAAAGCGGTGTTTTTGAGTCGCCGACCGAGCGGATTATGCCCGACAGAATATTATACAGAAACGTTA
>SFHN01000255.1 GCA_004555635.1 [Eubacterium] saphenum | reverse complement strand
CCGATACCTATTCTTCCGACATAATCGTTGTAGTCAATCGAGGAAACGAGAACCTGAAGTTCGCCGTCGATATCGCCCTCGGGCGGGTCGATATGCTCGATTATCTTATCGAACAGCGGCTTGAAATCGGTGCCCATCTCATCGGGGTTGTAGGAAGAAAGTCCAAGTCTGCCAGAGCAGAAAACAACGGGGCTGTCAAGCTGCTCCTCGGTTGCGTCAAGGTCGAGAAGAAGCTCAAGCACCTCGTCAACAACCTCGTGGTTGCGCGCGTCGGGACGGTCGGTCTTGTTTACAACGACAATAACCTTGTGTCCAAGTTCCAGCGCCTTTTGCAGAACAAAGCGCGTCTGCGGCATTGTTCCCTCGAAGGAATCGACAAGCAGCAGAACGCCGTTTACCATTTTCAGAATACGCTCGACCTCGCCCGAAAAATCGGCGTGACCGGGGGTGTCAACGATGTTGATTTTGATACCGTTGTACATACAAGCGGTGTTCTTAGCGAGAATGGTTATTCCGCGCTCGCGTTCTAGGTCGTTGCTGTCCATAACGCGGTCGTTTACGACCTGATTTTCGCGGAATGCGCCGCCCTGCTTCAGCATTTCATCGACAAGGGTTGTCTTTCCGTGGTCAACGTGGGCGATAATCGCAATGTTTCTTAAATCTTCTCTTTTCAAGCTGTGCTCACTTTCCTTTTTGTATATAATATATAGTGCCGACAAATTTCCACACTGTATTATACATCATTTTATCCGCCGTTACAAGGGAGTTTTATAAAAATACGTGGTTTTAATCGTAACATTCAATTTTCGTATATCATTTTTGTGCAAATTAACAACAAGCAAAACCTAGCGGCGCATTTCCCGCCGCAAAAGCGATACCCCGCGAAGGGCTTTTTCGCGGGGTATTTCAGAAGGAATCAAAACCGCCTGTTTCAAACAGTTTTGCAAAACAGCTTACGAATTAGCGAGCATTGTGGCTTCAATGTCCGAACCTTCGGCGTGAACGATAATGTAGTAGTATCCGTCATTTGTTACGCCGTAAACCGAGCCTGCTGCGGACGCTTCCTGCGAAGGATAAAACGCAGCGCCATTCTTGATATACTCAAAGCGTGCGTCAAATGCAGCCTTTATATCCTTCTCGCAGCCTGCGGCGGGCTTTACAATCAGGATTTCGTTTAGATGAACGCTCATCATCTGATAAGTATAATAGTATTCATCAATCTTGTCTGCGTCGATATTAAGCAGCAATTTCAACGTTTCGTTGTCGTTGCACTCCATCATTGCCGGCCACTCAGCAGCGCCGTATGCTGCTTTTCCCATAGTCGTTGCCCTGTTCTCGGCGGGCTTTTCTTCGTGTTCGCTCTCAGCAGGCTTTTCCTCGGGTGTGGTTTCGGCGGGCTTCTCCTCAGGTGTGCTCTCGGCGGGCTTCTCCTCGGGTGTGGCTTCGGCGGGCTTCTCCTCAGGTGTGCTCTCGGCGGGCTTCTCCTCGGGCGTGCTTTCTGCGGGTTTCTCCTCGGGTGTGCTTTCTGCGGGTTTATCCTCGGGTGTGCTTTCTGTAGGAGCGTCGGTGCTCTCGGTGGGTGTTGAGGAGATAGCGTCGGAGCTACCGATGTCGCTGCTTGAGTTATCGGAGCAGCCTGTTGCTGCAAATGCGAGCATAGAAATAACCGCTGCGTAAATTATTAACTTTTTCATAGGATCTTTTCCTTTCGTCGTGGCGTTAGCCCTATTCTGTCAAACTGCGGGAAATATTCAATGCATATTATGGATTTTTTCCCTTTGTCTTATTACACAGCAAAACTCACTCCGAGGTTGCAAGAATTATTTTGAAATCAAAAAATTTTTCTGCTCTCTTGTTATTGTAAAATATAGCGAAGTGTGCTATAATAAATATATAGAATATGGGCTTCTGCGGCTGAATTTATGCACGAAAGCTCGCAAAACGTGTGCAAAAGAGGGACAAAGGTGGAACAGGACAATTTAACCTACACAGAGATAAAAGAAGAGAAGAGAGCAGCTTTTCTCCAAAAAAATATCACGGTGTTTTTTGGGGCTATGATTTGCTGCGCGCTTTGGGGCAGCGCGTTTCCGTGCGTGAAAATCGGAATGGATATGTTTGGGATTGCCGCTTCGCAGCCCGCTGACTTGGTACTTTTCGCGGGAATCAGGTTTACACTGGCGGGCTTTTTCGTTGTAGTTATCGGCAGCATTTCCGAAAAGCGCATTCTTATCCCGCGCGGCGCTCAATACGGAAAAATCCTGAAGCTATGCCTGTTTCAGACAATAGGACAATACTCGTTTTACTACATAGGGCTTGCACATTCAACGGGCGTAAACACCTCGATTGTTGACTCTCTCTCCTACTTCTTCTCCATACTCTCGGCGTGCTTGCTTTTCCGCATTGAAAAGCTTGACAGCAGAAAAACTGTCGGCTGTATCTTAGGATTTTTCGGCGTTGTTCTTGTAAATTTATCGAGCAGCGGC
>SFHN01000254.1 GCA_004555635.1 [Eubacterium] saphenum | reverse complement strand
TTCAAGGAGTATAATTGTAGAAAAGCGAGGTGGTTTTCGTATGGGATTATTTGACGAAAAGAAGATAAAGTCATTCATTGATACGGTGCTGTCGTACAACTCAAACACCTTGGGCTTTATCGCGTTTGCGCCGCGCTCTATGAGCCAATTCGATGAGAAAAGCTTTGTGGACAAGCTTAATATGCTCGGAATGAGTTTCTATATGGAAAAGTCGGGCATTGCTTTGAAGGCATTCGGGCGGCTTAACTTTTCCGAGGACAAGCTTGAAAAGCTTCGCGGCACGAAGGTGTGCTATGTAATCAATATCCCGAGCGACGAGCATTTTACAGCACTGTGCGAGTATCTCGCGGCAAAAAGCAAGGCGTCGGGTATCGCTACGGTCTACTACAAAACGCAGTTTACGAGCTACGAGAATGTTCTCGAGCAGATTTCTTACAGGCGCGAAGCGCTTAAGGGTATTGTGGCTGATTTGCCCGACGGAAGCCGCTATTCGGTAATGCTTACGGATTTTTGCGACAGCAAGGTAAAGCTGATTAAGGTTGTTCGGAAGATAACCGAACAAGGGCTTGCCGAAGCCAAAAACCTTGTTGAGCGCGCTCCCGTTGTGGTGTACGAAACCGATAACAAGCAGTCTGCGGCGGAGGTGTGCTTTGAGCTTACGCAGGCGGGCGGCAAGGCGCAGATTGTTGTGATGTAGCATAGTTTTCGATAAGCTGACGCCGCGTCCGAAAGGGTGCGGCGTGAGTCTGTCGAAAAAGTCTAAAGACTTTTCCGACAGAGGGCATCCGCACTGCCCGCACATTTTTCGGCTATGCCGAAAAATTGTACAGTTGTGCGGATAGAAGTGTTTTTTGCCCCGGGAAACCCGTGGCAAAAAACGTTTTTCAAAAGCCCGCTTCGCAGGCAAACAATAGTTTGCGATAAGCTGACGCCGCGTCCGAAAGGGTGCGGCGTTTCTTTTGGGGAAATTCTGCGGCGGACAAAATAATGCGGTTTATCCTATTGATTTTCGCGGGAAAAAGTTGTATAATATTAGATGTATAATAATGCGGTTTTACCGACGAAAGGAAAGTGTACTATGAACATATGGCACGACGTTGCTCCCGAGAGAATAACCCCGAACGACTTCCTTGCGGTTATCGAGATTGAAAAGGGCAGCAAGAAGAAGTATGAGCTTGACAAGCAGACGGGGCTTATTATCCTCGACAGAATACTCTACACCTCTACGCATTACCCCGCAAACTACGGCTTTATCCCGCGCACACTCGCTGACGACGGCGACCCGCTCGACGTGCTTTTGCTGTGCAACGAGCCGATTGACCCGCTCGTAATGGTGCAGTGCTATCCCATCGGCGTAATCACAATGCTTGACAACGGCAAAAACGACGAGAAGATTATCGCTATCCCGTTTGAGGACCCCAACTACAACGCCTACCGCGGAATCGAAGCGCTGCCGAGCCATATCTTCGAGGAAATGCGCCATTTCTTCAGCGTTTACAAGCAGCTCGAGGGCAAGGAAACCGCCGTAAACGAGGTTATGGGACAAAAGGCGGCGGTACAGGTAATCAGCCAGTGCATTAAAAACTACAACGACATCTACGGCAGCAGACACGCTGCAAAGGAAGAGAAGAAATGATTCTTGCAAGTCAGTCGCCGCGCCGCCGCGAGCTGCTCGGTTTGATTACGGATAAGTTCACGGTTATACCCGCGTCGGGGGAGGAAAAGCTCCCCGCGGGGACTTCGCCCGCAGAGGCGGTGAAGCTTATCGCCCGCGCAAAGGCGGAGGAAATCCACTCGCATTACAGCACCGAAACGATAGTCGCCGCGGACACCGTCGTGTGTATCGGCGGGGAAATTCTCGGCAAGCCGCGCACGGTCGAGGACGCGTTTGAAATGCTGCTTAAGCTTTCGGGAAAGGTGCACAGCGTTTTTACGGGCGTGTGCGTTATCTTCCCCGACGGGGATACACGGTGGTTTGCGGAGGAAACGCGCGTTGAGTTTTTCCCGCTTAGCGAAAGGCTGATTGCCGACTACGTCGCTTCGGGCGAGCCTATGGACAAGGCGGGCGCCTATGGAATACAGGGAAAGGGCGCGCTGCTTGTAAAGGGCATAACGGGCGACTATTACAACGTAATGGGGCTTCCCGTGGGCAGGCTTTACCGCGTGCTTACCGAGAAAAACGGAGGTGCTTTATGAGCAAAAATCTCCCTTCAAAAAAGCTTGCATACAACTCTCCCGTGATACTTACCTACGCGGTGATTTGCCTTGCTGTGCTTATCGTGGGATATCTTACGGGCGACTTCACGACGCGGCTGCTTTTCGTGTGCTACGGTCACCCGAACTTCCTTGACCCGCTGACCTATCCGCGGCTTCTGCTGCACATTTTCGGGCACTCGGGCTGGCAGCATTTTACGAACAATATGATTATGATGCTGCTTGTAGGACCTATCGTTGAGGAGCGCTACGGAAGCTGGAATCTTGCGAT
>SFHN01000253.1 GCA_004555635.1 [Eubacterium] saphenum | reverse complement strand
GGTAAACCCGAACACGGCGCTGAAAAAACTGCCGAAGATAACCGTCGGCGGCGCTTCCGACAGAGCCGATGGTCACAACGAAAACACGGGAATAATCTTCGTGTACCCCTCGCAGAAGGACTACGAAAAGCGAAGCCTCTCGGAAATCAACATCTACAACAATCTGCTGAAGGAAAACCCGCTTCTGATGATTTCCACCGAGGAAACCAACCGTATGCGTGCGCTTGCGCTCGAACGGATAAGCTATCTGCGAGGGCTGTTCGGCAGGCGCGACTGCTTCGAGAAGTTTGCCGCTTTGGTGAAGATAGGTCTTGAGGTAGACGAGCAATACCGCGAGGGCGATATGAAGGAGCACATCTGGTTCGAGATTAAGGAGATGAACGAGGACGGCAGCTTTTCTGCGGAGCTTACGCAGGAGCCGTATTACATCTCCTCGCTGAAAGAGGGCGATATCCGCACCTTTACCGAAAACGACATTACCGACTGGATGGTGTTCACGGAAAACGGGCGGATAAATCCCGACGCCGTGTATCTTCTGGAGGAATGACCGCCGCTTTGGAAAACGCCGTTCGGTTGGTGTTCGGTTACTCTATTGTATCGCGCGGCGCGCGATTTGTCAAGAGATTACTGCTGCGTTTTTTAATGCAGACGGAAAACTAAATCTACCCCAAATGGAACCTGTTAACACCCAAAGCTTTGGGCGACAGCGCAGAAAGGAAAAGAAACAATGAGAATTGCGGTTACATATGAAAACGGACAGATTTTTCAGCACTTCGGACACACCGAATATTTCGGGCTTTACGATGTCGAGGACGGGCAGATAACGTCGCAGCAGGTGGTTTCCGCCAACGGAAGCGGTCACGGCGCGCTTGCGGGATTTCTCGCGGCAAACAAGGTTGACGCGCTTATCTGCGGCGGCATCGGCGGTGGCGCGCAGATGGCGCTTGCGCAGGTCGGGATAAAGCTTTACGGCGGCGTTTCGGGCAGCGCGGACGAGGCAGTAAAGGCGCTTCTTAACGGCACTCTGGGCTTTAACCCCGATGTGAAATGTAGCCATCACGGAAGTTCCGAAAGCGCCCACAACTGCGGCTCAAACGGCTGCGGAAATCACGGCTGCCACTAAGAAAATTTTGAGCATTTCTCTTGACTTTTCGGCGGGATTGTTGTATAATGAAAGCATACGAAGTGCTTGCAAAACAGGCGGGCGGCGGGTGTTGCTACGCTTAACAAATCGGCGGATTTGCTGTCCCTGCCTACCGTACGGGAGAGAAAGCTATGGAAAACGGCATTGCATTTTCAAGAGAAACGCTGTGGATTATCGCGGCTGCCGCGCTGCTTGTCGCGGGAGTAGTGCTGGCGCTTTGCCTTACGGGCTGTGCGGCGAAGCCGCGCGTTACCGAGTACTGCGTTGACTACTGCGGAGCGAAGGATTTATATGACGGCGCGAAGGACGCTTACCCCGCGGGCGAAGAAGTAACGCTTTACTACACCCTGATTGCCACCGACACGGACTATTCGTTCACTCTCGACGGCGAGCCGCTGAAATATAAATACGCCGAGCAAAAGGGCTTTGTTATCACGTTTACGATGCCCGAGCACGATGTAAAGCTTGAGTGTACGGAGCGAAACTCTATGGAGTATATACCCGAGGAATAATTTGGCGCCGAAAAAGGCGTCGTAAAAATACAACGAAAGGCAGGTATAATTTATGAAGAAGTACAAGTGCTTGGTTTGCGGAGAGGTTTTTGAGGTACCCGAGGGCGAGGAGCCTGTTTGCCCCCTCTGCAAGGTAAAGGGCGACAAGCTTCAGCTGATTGAGGAAGCGCCGAAGAACAAGTACGCGGGCACACAGACCGAGAAGAATCTTGAGGCTGCGTTTGCGGGCGAATCACAAGCGAGAAACAAGTACACCTACTTTGCTTCAAAGGCAAAGAAAGAGGGCTTTGAGCAGATAGCTGCGCTGTTCTTAAAGACCGCGGACAACGAGAAGGAACACGCAAAAATGTGGTTCAAGGAGCTTAACGGCATAGGCACAACCGCAGAGAACCTCGAGGCTGCCGCTGATGGCGAGAACTACGAGTGGACGGATATGTACGAGGAGTTTGCGAAGACCGCCGAGGAGGAGGGCTTTGCCGAGCTTGCGAAGAAGTTCCGCCTTGTAGCCGCAATCGAAAGGCACCACGAGGAGCGTTACCGCGCGCTGCTTAAGAACGTTGAAACCGCTCAGGTATTTGAGAAGAGCGAGGTCAAAGTTTGGGAGTGCCGCAACTGCGGTCACATCGTCGTTGGTACAAAGGCGCCCGACATCTGCCCCACCTGCGCGCACCCGCAGAGCTACTTTGAGGTAAACGCCGAGAACTATTGATTTCCGCGTAAATAACACCGCCGAACCATTCCGCTTTTTGCGCGGGTGGTTCGGTTTTTTTGTGCTGCTTTGAAACCTTTTTGCGCCGTGCTTTGTTTTATGTGTAAATAAACCCGAGGAGGTGTTGCTGTGAAGAAAATTCTTGCACTG
>SFHN01000015.1 GCA_004555635.1 [Eubacterium] saphenum | reverse complement strand
ATGCTTATACCACCTATAATAAATGGCAGTTTTGATTTTGAATTTGATTTTTTCTTTTTTAATGTGTATCTCACAAAGCTAATACAAGTAATTATTATTGGCAGTAGAATTATAGAATATAAAATAATGTAAGTAGTAGTAATATTCATGTCTCTTACTCCTTTTCCGATATGTCAATGAGTTCATTATAACATCAAAGCAAAATAAAGTCAATCTACTGACCGTCCTCTATGGCGGAAATTTTTGAGGAAAATTCACCTTTGCAGTAAAATGCAGTTTTTTCGGGGGTAGTATTAGTTCAGCGGGAAAACCGCAGAACAATGAAAGGAGGAAAGACCGTTTGACACTCAGAAATTT
The DNA here is from genome assembly GCA_004555635.1 of [Eubacterium] saphenum. GTDB lineage: Bacteria > Bacillota > Clostridia > Oscillospirales > Ruminococcaceae > CAG-115. The sequence goes on along the minus strand of SFHN01000015.1, from coordinate 13,693 downwards.
ACTTTTCGGAAAGACGGGCGACAGCGCGGCAGCTTATGAGCTGTATTCCGCGGATATTGCAAGGTGGGCGGAAATCTACAACGGAGGCGGCGACTGGCGCTATGCAAAGCGCGGCGGACTGAACGGCGGCACGCGTCGCGTTGCGGCGCTGAATGCGGCAAGGGCGGTGTGCTCTGAGCTTGCGCGGCTGTGCTTTTCAGAGGGAACAACTCTAATAAGCGCCGACGGCGAAACGCAGAGCCTGCTTCAGAGGGTGCTTCGCGAAAACAGCTTTGACCAGCGCTTCCCCGATTTTCTGGAGAAGGTGTTTGCGCTCGGAGGCGGAGTTATCAAGGTCTACTGGGACGGCGGGATAAAGCTCGACTTTGTGACCGCAGACTGCTTTGCACCAACAGCCTGGGACAGCAGAGGAATATACGGCGGGGCTTTCGGCTCGCGCGTTTTCCGAAACGGAAAGAGCTTTTTCCTCGCGGAAACTCAGGAGCTTTCGGCGGAGGGGCTTGTCATAGAAAACAAGCTTTTCACCGACGACGGAAGGGCTGCAAAGCTGTCCGACGCGTTTGACAATCTTGCGGAAAAGAGCGTTTTAAGCGGCGCGAAACGCCCGCTGTTCGTATACTTCCGCGCGGCGGGCGGCAGAGGAAAATGCCCCGTGCTGGGAAGCTCGGTTTTCGCGGGCGCGGAGGACACGCTGAAGGCACTCGACATCGTTTTCGACAGCCTTAACAGGGAGTTTGTCCTCGGCAAGAAGCGAATAATCGTACCGTACTACGCGGTTCGCGGCGAGTATGATGAAAACGGCGAGATTAAGAAGTATTTTGACGCAAACGACGAGGTATTTCAGGCGCTGTCCACAACGGACACCGAGGAACTGAACATAGTCGATAACACGCAGACCCTGCGCGTTGAGGAGCACACCGAGGCAATCTCCGCGCTGCTGGATTTGCTGTGTATGCAGGCGGGGCTGTCAGAGGGCGCGATTTGCTTCTCCGACGGTACGCTGAAAACTGCCGCGGAGGTTGTAAGCCGAAACAGCCGCACCTACCGCACGCAGAGCCTTTACCGCCGCCTTATTGCGGACGGGCTGTCGCAGCTTGCGGAGAGCATATGTATGCTGGCGAAGATGGCGGGGCTGCTTTCCGAGCAGGCTTCCGAGTCCGCCGAGGTGCATTTGCCGACGGCGTAAGCGAGGACGAGGGAACACGCACCGACAGGGAAATTAAGCTTTACACCGCGGGACTTATCGGCAAGGAGCGCGCTCTGTCGCAGATTTACGGCATTTCGCTTGAACAGGCAAAGGCGCTTTCGGACGAAGAAATGGCATAAGGAGGGAAAACAATGGAGGAAATCACGTTAAACGGTGCTGTGGAGGAGCTTCCTGTGCAGGAGCAGGAGGAAGCCAGCGACGAATGCGAGGAGCTTCGCGCTGCGCTTCTTGAGGCGAACATCAGGCTTGCGCTGCTTATGGCGGGCACGGCTAAGGAGAAGCTTTCCGAGGCGGCGAAGCTTGCAAAGGGACTTTGTGCGGCGGGGGTTGAGCCTGCTGCGGCGGCGGAGGAGGTCATTAACGGCTATCCGCACCTCAGAGCGGTTCAGCACACGCTTCCGCAGTTCTCTGCGGCGGGCGGCGGCAAGGACGACGGCTTTGCGCTTATCCGCAGCATTTTTGCGCGCAAGTAACCGCGCGGGTATTATGGCGAGGGCGGGCGGGATTTACATACAGGGCGCGCAAAAGGTGCAAAGCAGGCGGCTTATCGCATAACACAGGCACGAAGCTGTCGCGTCTGATATCTGAATAGTTTTCGGCGGCTGCGCGGGTTATCCGTTCAGCCGTCGTTTGTTTTCGCTGCGTGTCAGCCGGATAACTCGACACTCAAAAAAAGCACTGTACTTTTTGCAAAAATTTTCTTTCGCATATTGCATTTTTTGCCCCTTTATGCTATTATATAAGTTAGGGCTTTGTGCCACAAAATAATAACGTACAGCCATTGTATGGGTAAGGGAGTAAATTATGCCAAAGAAAACAGACATCAACAAGATTTTGATTATCGGCTCGGGACCTATCATCATAGGACAGGCGTGCGAGTTCGATTATTCCGGCACGCAGGCGTGCAAGGCGCTGCGCAGCCTCGGCTACGAGATTGTCCTCGTAAACTCAAACCCCGCTACCATTATGACAGACCCCGATGTCGCAGACATCACCTATATAGAGCCGCTTAATGTCGAAAGACTTACGCAGATTATCGAGAAGGAGCGCCCCGACGCGCTGCTCCCTAACCTCGGCGGTCAGAGTGGTCTTAACCTCTGCTCCGAGCTTTCCGAAGCGGGCGTCCTCGAAAAGTACGGCGTTAAGGTTATCGGCGTGCAGGTTGACGCTATCGAGCGCGGCGAGGACAGAATCGAGTTCAAGCATACAATGGAAAAGCTCGGTATAGAAATGCCCCGCAGCGAGGTCGCATATACCGTTGAAGAAGCTCTTGCCATCGCAGAAAAGCTGCGCTATCCCGTTGTTCTCCGTCCCGCATACACAATGGGCGGCGCAGGCGGCGGTCTTGTATACAACGTTGACGAGCTGAAAACCGTCTGTGCGCGCGGACTTCAGGCTTCGCTTGTCGGACAGGTTCTCGTTGAGGAATCTATCGCAGGCTGGGAGGAGCTTGAGCTTGAGGTTGTCCGCGACGCAAAAAACAATGTAATCACCGTTTGCTTTATCGAGAACATCGACCCTATCGGCGTTCACACGGGCGACAGCTTCTGCTCTGCGCCCATGCTTACGATTTCCGAGGACGTTCAGAAGAAGCTTCAGGAGTATTCTTACAGCATAGTAAAGGCAATCGAGGTTATAGGCGGCTGCAATTGCCAGTTTGCACACGACCCCGTGTCCGGCAGAATTGTCGTTATTGAAATCAACCCGAGAACTTCGCGCTCCTCTGCGCTTGCTTCAAAGGCAACGGGCTTCCCGATTGCGCTGGTTTCGGCTATGCTCGCCTGCGGTCTTACGCTTGACGAAATCCCCTGCGGAAAGTACGGCACGCTTGACAAGTACGTTCCCGACGGCGACTATGTTGTTATCAAGTTCGCGCGCTGGGCGTTCGAGAAGTTCAAGGGAGCGCAGGACAAGCTCGGCACGCAGATGCGTGCTGTCGGCGAGGTAATGTCCATCGGCAAGACCTACAAGGAGGCTTTCCAAAAGGCAATCCGCTCGCTTGAAACGGGGCGCTATGGTCTTGGCTATGCGAAGAACTTCAACAGCCTGTCAAAAGAAGAGCTGCTCGGTATGCTTACAGCTCCCTCCAGCGAGCGCCAGTTCATCATATACGAAGCGCTCAGAAAAGGCGCAACCGTTGACGAAATCTACAACCTCACGAAGATTAAGCACTGGTTCTTACAGCAGATGGTTGAGCTTATCGAGGAAGAAAACGCGCTTTCTGCGGCAAAGGGTGCCGTTCCTGCAAAGGACGTCCTGAAAAAGGCAAAGCGCGACGGTTTCTCCGACCGCTATCTGTCAATGCTTCTTGAGGTTCCCGAGGACGATATCCGCGCAAAGCGCCTTGAATACGGCATAACAGAGGCGTGGGAGGGCGTTCACGTCAGCGGCACCGAAAACGCGGCATACTACTACTCCACCTATAATCTCGACGAGGATAAGAGCCCCGTAAACACTGACAGACCGAAGATTATGATTCTCGGAGGCGGTCCGAACCGTATCGGTCAGGGCATTGAGTTCGACTACTGCTGCGTTCACGCGGCGCTTGCGCTAAAGAAGCTCGGTTTCGAGTCCATTATCGTAAACTGCAACCCCGAAACGGTTTCCACCGACTACGACACCTCGGACAAGCTGTACTTTGAGCCGCTTACTCTCGAGGACGTTCTCGCTATCCACGACAAGGAAAAGCCCGTTGGCGTTATCGCGCAGTTCGGCGGTCAGACACCGCTTAACCTTGCGGCTGCGCTTAAGAAGAACGGCGTAAACATTCTCGGCACAACTCCCGAAACAATCGACCTTGCGGAGGACCGCGACCACTTCCGCGCTATGATGGACAGGCTCGGAATCCCGATGCCCGAGAGCGGTATGGCAGTTACGGTTGACGACGCGCTTGAAATCGCGAACCGCATCGGCTATCCCGTAATGGTTCGCCCGTCGTATGTACTCGGCGGACGCGGTATGGAGGTTGTTCACGACGACGATATGATGCGCGTTTATATGAGTGCTGCTGTCGGCGTTACTCCCGACCGTCCGATACTCATCGACCGCTTCCTTAACCACGCGACCGAGTGCGAGGCTGACGCGATTTCCGACGGCGTAAACTGCTTTGTTCCCGCGGTTATGGAGCATATCGAGCTTGCGGGCATTCACAGCGGCGACTCCGCCTGCATTCTCCCTGCAAAGAACATTTCCGCGAAGCACATCGAAACCATCAAGGAATACACTCGCAAAATTGCCGTTGAAATGGGCGTTGTCGGCTTAATGAATATGCAGTACGCAATCGAAGGCGATACGGTTTACGTTCTCGAGGCTAACCCGAGAGCTTCCCGCACGGTTCCGCTTGTGTCAAAGGTTTGCAGCATAAATATGGTTAAGCTTGCTACCGAGATAATGACCGCAAAGCTCACAGGAAAAACTTCCCCCGTGCCCGAACTGCACGACCGTGAGATAAAGCACTACGGCGTAAAGGAAGCGGTGTTCCCGTTCAATATGTTCCAGGAGGTTGACCCGATACTCGGCCCCGAAATGCGCTCTACGGGCGAGGTTCTCGGACTTTCGGAGAGCTTCGGCGAGGCGTATTACAAGGCGCAGGAGGCAACACAGACAAAGCTTCCGCTTGAGGGCACGGTTCTGCTGTCCGTTTGCGACCGCGACAAGCCCGAGCTTGTTGAGATTGCAAAGGCGTTTGAGAAGCTTGGCTTTAACATCATCGCAACCGGCAAGAGTTTTGATATGATAACCGAGGCGGGCGTCAAGGCGGAGAAGGTGCTTAAGCTTTACGAGGGCAGACCGAACATCGCCGACAAGATTGCGAACGGCGAAATTCAGCTTATCATCAACACTCCCGCGGGCAAGAACGCAGTCACCGACGACAGCTACATCAGAAAGGCTGCAATAAAGCACCGTATTTCCTACATCACGACAATGGCGGCGGCAAAGGCAAGCGCGGAGGGTATCGCGGCAATCAAGAACAACACGCACCTCGGCGTAAAGTCGCTTCAGGCTTTCCACGCGGAAATTAAGTAAACAGCAAAACCCCATCGGCGAGCGTCGATGGGGTTGATTTTTGGCAGGCGGGAGCCGTTTATTCTGCCTGCGCTCCGAAAGAGGCTTCTTTCTTAGCCTTGCTTCGTTTGATGAGGAAGAAGATAAGGTTGATTATCAGCGAAGCTGCATAAACAGGCATCCAGTAAATAAGTATTAGCATACCCACAAGACCTGCCCAAGTACCGGTTGAAGTCATGTCAAAAACAACAATGACCCCAAGCAGTGCCGCGCAAATCAAGACAACGATAAGCACTGCGATGTTGTCGGCGTAGAGCTTGTGCTTTTTTTCGCGGATTATGACGCCGATGATTTCCGCAATAAGAACGGGCGCAAGCGATGCGAGAATCAGCAGCGCTGCCCCGAATAACTCGAAATCCTTGCATTCACTCTCGAACAAAAACAGAAACAGCGCACCCAGCATAACAATCGTAATTATTATCAGCGAGTTAAGCGGGAGAAATCTTATCTTTTTCATAAAACTGTCCTTTCGTGTATTATTCTTCGGCGGAGGGCTGCGCTGCGGCTTCTGCCTTCTTCCGCTTAACAAGGAAGAAGATAAGGTTGATAATCAGCGAAACCCCATAAACGGGCATCCAGAACATAAGCGCAAGATATCCGCCCAAGCCCGCAAGAAATCCCGTGCTGTTCATATCGACGACAATGAACACCGTCAGAATAGGAATACAGATCACGTTCGCGATAAGCACCGTGATGTTGTCGGCATAGCGCTTGTGCAGCTTTTCTCGGATAATTATACCGACAATTTCGCAGACAAGAACAGGCGCAAGCGGCAGAAGCAAAAGCGGCGCGAATGTAATAAGTTCAAGCGTAATGAAAAACAATACAATAAGTTCAATCAAAGTAAGTGCAAGAAGTATCAGGGTATTTAGCGGCAGTATATTAAGATTTATTTTCTTCACAAAAACCTTCCTTTCGATGTGGCTTTTATCGCTTCTTACTTTATAAGACAGAAAAAAATGGAAACGGTCGCACATTTCGCAGAAATTTCCTTGAAATATTTTGGCGGGTATGCAGAAAATACCCTTGAGGTGATTATTTTGAAGCGATTTTTCGGCGGTACGCTGATTGGCTTTCTGAACGGATTTTTCGGCTCGGGCGGGGGAGTGCTCGCCGTGCCCGTGCTTGAAAAGGACGGCTGCTCCGAGCGCGAGGCGCACGCTTGCTCGGTCGCGCTTATTTTTGCGCTGTGCCTTGTCACGGCAGCGGTTTACGGCATCTCGGGCAATCTCGACTTCTCCGCCGCATGGAAGTACATTCCGTGGGGCGCGGGCGGGGCGCTTTGCGGCGCGCTTTTTCTGCGGAAAATCAACGCGCGGTGGCTGAAGCGGCTTTTCGGCGCGGTTATCGTCGCGGCGGCGGTGCGGGGGCTGTTTTCATGACGGAGGCGATTGTCGGGTTCCTTACGGGAATTCTAGCGTCAATGGGGCTTGGCGGCGGGTTTATCCTAGTAGTTTGGCTGACTCTTTTCGAGCATACGCAGCAGCGCGCAGCGCAGGGGATAAACGTGCTGTTTTTCCTGCCGATAGCGCTCATCGCGCTGATAATGCACTTCAAGGCGGGGCTGATTAACGCAAGGCTCGTGAAAAGCTATCTTCTCGGCGGAGTAATCGGAGCGGTGGTGGGTACGCTTGGCGCGGGGCTTGTCGGGAACGGTCTGCTGCGAAAGCTTTACGCAGTTTTCCTGCTAGCATTCGGTCTGCGTGAGCTTTTCGGAAAGGCGAAGGATAACCCTGCGCAGGCAAATGAACGCTGAACAAATGTGCCGCTTCCGGCTTAGCTGTCGGGAGCGGCTTGATTATGTACAGGTTTTGTAAAATATTACGCTATTCTATTGACAAGGGTCATTTTTCGTCTTATAATAAAGTATATAGAATTATATCTCCTGCGGAGCTTCCGCAAGGGTGAAAGGCGCGGTGCAACTATGAATCTGCTACACCTGAAATACGCCGTTGAGGTTGCGAAAACAGGCTCGATAAACAAAGCGTCGGAAACGCTGCTTATTGCTCAGCCGAACCTGAGCCGTTCGATAAAGGAGCTTGAAAGTGACCTCGGCATAACGATTTTCGAGCGCTCCTCAAAGGGAATGAGCCTCACCCCGCAGGGCGAGGAGTTTGTCGGCTATGCTAACGCAATTCTTTCGCAGATTGACAGCGTTGAACGTATGTATAAAAAGGGAATACCGATGAAGCGGCATTTCTCAGTGTCCGTTCCGCGCGCGACATATATTTCCGAAGCGTTTGCGAATTTCGTAAAGGGGATAAACAGCGACTCCTGCGAGATTTTTTACAAGGAAACAAATTCCCTTCGCGCGATAAAGAACATTCTATATGAGGATTATCGTCTTGGTCTAGTGCGCTACGCTTCGACATATGAGAAATATTACAGTGAGCTGTTTGAGGAAAAGGGACTGAGGTCCGAGCTTATCGCGGAGTTCAGCTACGTCCTCGTTGCGCGTAGCGACAGCCCGCTAACAATGCTGCGCGAGGTGCGTTATTCCGACCTGTGCGAGCTTATCGAAATCGCCCATGCCGACCCCTATGTGCCGTCGCTTCCCGCTGCCGCCGTAAAAAAGGAGGAGCTTCCCGATGACATACGCCGCAGGGTGTTTGTGTTTGAGCGCGCAAGTCAGTTCGACCTTCTTGCGGAAAACCCGCAGGTGTTTATGTGGGTTAGCCCTATCCCGCAGAAAACGCTTGATCGTTATGGGCTGGTGCAAATTCCCTGCGCGGAAAACAATCGCGTTTACAGGGACGTGCTTATCTACAAAAAGGACTACAAGCTCACCGATATGGACAAGAGCTTTATCACCGAGGTTTGCCTGTCAAAAAGAAAGTATCTCTGATTATTCTCCTGCGAAGCTATTCTGTGCGGGCTTTTGGTTTAAGAAATGTTAAAAATTTGTTATATCAAAAATGATAACGCTGTTATATACGAAAAAGTAATTCACATTATAAAAAAGATGTGTTAAAATATTAACAAGCGAAGGGAAAGGAACAGAAGCCCGACGAAAAAAGCGGAATAATTCCGCAGGGCAAAGCGCTTTCCCAAGCATTTTACCAAGTAATCGACGGGGAGTTCCCCGAACATTTTCAGGAGGATAAAACCATGAACGAAAAGCAGTATGTAAAGGTTGACGGCGTAGAGGCGCTCGAAGCTGCAATCGCACGAGTTCGCGCGGCGCAGCAGAAATTCGCCACCTACACCCAGGAGCAGGTTGACGCTATTTTCCTTGCGGCGGCAACTGCTGCAAACAAGGCTCGAATCCCGCTCGCGCAGCTTGCGGTAGAGGAAACGGGTATGGGCATTGTCGAGGACAAGGTCATCAAGAATCACTACGCTTCGGAGTATATCTACAACGCATATCGTAACACCAAGACCTGCGGCGTTATCGAAGAGGACAAGGCATACGGCACTAAGAAGGTTGCGGAGCCTATCGGCGTAATCGCAGCGGTTATTCCTACCACAAACCCCACTTCCACCGCGATATTCAAGTCCCTTATCGCACTTAAGACCAGAAACGGCATTATCATCAGCCCCCACCCCCGTGCAAAGAACTGCACCATCGCAGCTGCGAAGCTCGTTCTTGAGGCGGCGGTTGCTGCGGGCGCTCCCGAGGACATCATCGCGTGGATTGACGTTCCCTCGCTCGATATGACAAACCTTGTAATGAAGGAAGCTGACATTATCCTCGCAACAGGCGGCCCCGGAATGGTTAAGGCTGCATACTCCAGCGGCAAGCCCGCTCTCGGCGTTGGCGCAGGCAACACTCCCGCTATCATCGACGACACCGCAGACATCAACCTTGCGGTAAGCTCTATCATTCACTCCAAGACATTTGATAACGGTATGATTTGCGCTTCCGAGCAGTCGGTTATCGTTATCGACAAGATTTACGATAAGGTAAAGAAGGAGTTTGCAGCGCGCGGCTGCTACTTCCTTGACCCCGCGGAAACCGAGAAGGTTCGCAAGACAATCATCATCAACGGCGCGCTCAACGCTAAGATTGTCGGTCAGCCCGCTGCAAAGATTGCGGCTCTCGCAGGTGTAACCGTTCCCGCAGGCACAAAAATCCTCATCGGCGAGGTTGAGAGCGTAGAGCTTTCCGAGGAGTTTGCACATGAGAAGCTTTCTCCCGTACTCGCTATGTACAAGGCAAAGAACATCACCGACGCTTTCGAGAAGGCGCAGCAGCTCATCGCTGACGGCGGCTACGGACACACCTCCTCTATCTACCTCAACGCAGTTACCGAGAAGGAGAAAATTAACGAGTTTGCAAGCAGAATGAAGACCTGCCGTATTCTCGTAAACACTCCCTCCTCCCAGGGCGGTATCGGCGACCTGTACAACTTCAAGCTTGCGCCCTCGCTCACCCTCGGCTGCGGCTCGTGGGGCGGCAACTCCGTATCGGAGAACGTCGGCGTAAAGCACCTTATAAATATAAAGACCGTAGCTGAGAGGAGAGAGAATATGCTTTGGTTCAGAGCACCCGAGAAGATTTACATTAAGAAGGGCTGCCTGCCCGTTGCTCTTGACGAGCTTAAGACCGTTATGGGCAAGAAGAAGGCGTTCATCGTAACCGACAGCTTCCTCTACAACAACGGCTACACCAAGCCCATTACCGACAAGCTTGACAGCATGGGCATTCAGCACACAACATTCTTCGATGTTGCGCCCGACCCCACGCTCGCTTGTGCGCTCGCGGGTGCAGACCAGATGCGCTCCTTCGCTCCCGACTGCATTATCGCTCTCGGCGGCGGCTCCGCAATGGACGCAGCGAAGATTATGTGGGTACTTTATGAGCACCCCGAGGCAGACTTTATGGATATGGCAATGCGCTTCAGCGATATCCGCAAGAGAATTTACACCTTCCCCAAGATGGGCGAGAAGGCTTACTTTGTTGCAATCCCCACCTCCGCAGGTACAGGCTCCGAGGTTACTCCGTTCGCGGTTATCACCGACGAGAAGAGCGGCGTAAAGTACCCGCTTGCAGACTACGAGCTGCTTCCCAATATGGCAATCATCGACGCGGACTTCCATATGAGCGCACCTAAGGGTCTGACCGCTGCTTCGGGTATTGACGCGGTAACTCACGCTCTCGAGGCATACGCTTCTATGCTCGCTACCGACTACACCGACAGCCTTGCACTCCGCGCACTCAAGGTGATATTCGAGTATCTGCCCCGCGCATATGACAACGGTCCGAACGACCCCGTTGCACGCGAGAAGATGGCAAACGCTGCTACAATGGCAGGTATGGCGTTTGCAAACGCATTCCTCGGCGTATGCCACTCTATGGCGCACAAGCTCGGCGCGTTCCACCACCTGCCTCACGGCGTAGCAAACGCACTTATGATTGACGAGGTTCTTCGCTTCAACGCTGCGGAAACTCCCGTTAAGATGGGTACCTTCTCTCAGTACGACCACCCGCACACCCTCGCTCGCTACGCAGAGGTTGCAGACTATCTCGGAATTAAGGGCAGAACCGACGCAGAGAAGCTCGAGAACCTCATCAAGGCAATTGACGAGCTTAAGGCTAGGGTTGGCATTAAGCCCACAATCAAGGATTACGTTCCCGACGAGAAGGACTTCTTTGACAGACTCGACGATATGACCGTTCAGGCGTTCGATGACCAGTGCACCGGCGCTAACCCCAGATACCCCCTCCTCAGCGAAATCAAGCAGATGTACACCAATGCATACTACGGCAAGAAGTTTGTTGAAACCGAAATGCCCGATGCGACACAGCTTGAAAAGGCCCCCGCAGCACCCGCTAAGACAGCTAAGGCAGCTAAGCCCGCAGCAAAGAAGCCCGCAGGCAAGGCTAAGAAGTAAGGAGGACGCACTATGAGCTTCGACAGAGTTATAGCAGTAAGAAACACCAAGACCATTTACCGCGACGGCGACCGCTGCGTAAAGGTGTTCAACGAAAACTACTCCAAGTCAGATATCCTCAACGAGGCGCTTAACCAGTCTCGTATCGAGGAAACAGGTCTGAATATCCCCAAGGTTCTCGAAGTAACGATGGTTGACGGCAAGTGGGCAATCGTGTCCGAGTTTATCAAGGGCAAGACCCTCCAGCAGCTTATGCAGGAGAATCCCGAGAAGCTTGAGGAGTACCTCAACCTTTTCGTTGACCTTCAGCTTACCGTTCACTCCAAGACCTGCCCTATGCTTTACAAGCTTAAGGACAAGATGAACGCGAAAATCAGCCTCAGCGAGCTTGACGCAACGACCCGCTACGACCTCCACACCCGCCTTGAGGGTATGCCCAAGCACAACAAGGTATGCCACGGCGACTTTAACCCCTCCAACATCATAATCTCCGAGGACGGAACCCCCTATATTCTCGACTGGTCACACGTTACACAGGGCAACGCTTCCGCAGACGTTGCGAGAACCTACCTGCTGTTCTGGCTGGCGGGCGATATCGCGATAGCGGACAGATACCTTGACCTGTTCTGCGAAAAGAGCAATACGGAAAAGCATTACGTTCAGAAGTGGATGCCGATTGTTGCGGCTTCGCAGAGCGTAAAGGGCAACGAGAAGGAGCGCGAGTTCCTCCTCAGCTGGGCAAATGTAGTGGATTACGAATAAGGAGAATATGACAACATGAAAGTAACAGTATGCATCGGTTCTTCCTGCCATATTAAAGGCTCCCGTCAGGTGGTAGAGCAGCTTCAGTACCTTATAGCACAGAACAACCTCGGCGACAAGGTTGAGCTTGGCGGTACATTCTGCATGGGCAAATGTCAAGACGGCGTTTGCGTAACGGTGGACGACAGCTTCCACTCCGTAACTCCCGAAACCGTCGAGGAGTTCTTCGAGAAGCAGATTAAGGCGGCGGTATAACAGAGATGATTATAGAAGTGTGTGTAGGAAGCTCCTGCCATCTGAAGGGTTCAGAGCAGGTGGTAGAGCTTCTGCAGCACGCCGTTGATGAACACAACTTATCGGATGAGGTAACGCTCTGCGGTAGCTTTTGCATGGGTAGATGCAACCGTGAGGGCGTTACTGTCCGTGTAGACGACGAAATCATTACGGGCGTGACTAAGGAAACGTTCAAGGACTTTTTTGAGAATCAGGTGCTCGCTGTGCTGAAAAAGGAGGCATAACCGCCATGGCAAACTGCCTTACCCTTAAAAAATCAAACTGCAAAAACTGCTACAAATGCATACGCCATTGCCCCGTAAAGTCAATCCGCTTTTCGGGGAATCAGGCGCATATAATCGGCAACGAGTGCATACTCTGCGGTCAGTGCTTTGTTGTCTGCCCGCAGAATGCAAAGGAGATTGTAAACGAAACAGAAAAGGTGCGCGTACTGCTTAGCAGTGGAGCGCCCGTTTACGTCAGCCTTGCGCCCTCGTTTATTGCAAACTACGACGGCGTAGGAATCGAGCAGATGCGCGAGGCGCTCAAAAAGCTCGGCTTTGCCGACGTAGAGGAAACCGCAATCGGCGCTTCAATGGTAAAGACCGAGTACGAGCGGCTTCTTTCGGAGGAGAAAAGGGACATCGTGATTTCCTCCTGCTGCCATTCCGTAAACCTGCTTATACAGAAGTATTTCCCCGGCGCTCTGCACTTCCTTGCAGACGTCGTTTCGCCTATGCAGGCGCATTGCCTTGACATCAAGCGCCGCGTGCCCGACGCAAAGTGCGTGTTTGTCGGACCGTGCGTTGCTAAGAAGGACGAGGCGGAGCATTACGAGGGAATAGTTGACGCGGTGCTTACATTTGAGGAGCTCACCGAGTGGCTTAAGAGCGAGAAAATCGAGCTTCGCCCCGCCGAGGAGAAAGCCCGCGACCACTCCCGCGCACGCTTTTTCCCGACAACCGGCGGTATCCTAAAGACAATGGCGCAGAATGTTCCCGGCTATACCTACCTTGCTATCGACGGCACCGAAAACTGCATTGCGGCGCTGAAGGAGATTGAAGCGGGAAAAATCAGCCACTGCTTTATCGAGATGAGCGCCTGCGTAGGAAGCTGCATAGGCGGTCCGGTTATGGAGAAGTATCACCGCTCGATTGTAAAGGACTATACCTCTGTTGCAAAATACGCGGGCAAATACGACTTTGATGTTGCGCAGCCCGTGCCGAACAAGATGAAGAAGGGTTTCGAGTACATCGAGCTTCGCGGCGCGCAGCCCTCCGAGTATGAGCTTACCGAAATTCTTCATCAGATGGGCAAGTTCACTCCCTCGCAGGAGCTTAACTGCGGCTCCTGCGGCTATGACACCTGCCGGGAAAAGGCCATCGCCATCTATCAGGGCAAGGCGGAGGCGTCGATGTGCCTGCCGTTCCTGAAGGACAAGGCGGAGAGCTTCTCCGATGCGATAGTAGAGAACACTCCGAACGGGCTAATCGTGCTTAACGACAAGCTGGAGGTTCAGCAGATTAACTCCGCGGCGCGCAGGATTATGAA
>SFHN01000252.1 GCA_004555635.1 [Eubacterium] saphenum | reverse complement strand
ACAGCACGGTCTATAAGAACGAGTATATGCTTCCGATGGCTTGCTCATATGACACCTACTGCACGCTTGCCGATGTAAAGCGCAGCCTTCCTATGGGCGGAGCTTCAGCCGCCGAGCAGCTTTTCATAAGCGCGGTTACCTCGAACACCGCGGAAGAGCAGGACGAGCTTGAGATGAACAAGACAACAAACCTTATGGTTCACTCCGTCGCGCTGAAAAGCGAGGATATCGACCGCTACTCCGATATTCTGACGCACGATGCGCCCGACAAGCTAAGCCTTGATGTTGAGCAGTTCAAATCGGATATCGCAGACAGGCAGACGCTGTCCGCGGACGATTTTGAGATAACCAAAACCGGCTTTGTAACGCACACAAGCTACGACACCGACCGCATTCTTGTGTTCAGCATTGCCTACGACAAGGGCTGGAGCGCAACCGCAAACGGCGTAAAGCTTGAGCCGCACAGCGCAAATGTCGGCTTCCTTGCTGTCCGTGTTCCCGCGGGCGAGCAGGAAATCGAGTTCACCTTTACTCCGACGGGCTTCAAAGCGGGCGTTGCGGTGACGATTTTCGGCATTGTCGCTCTTGCGGTATATGCTGTTGTGATTTATGTTGTGCTGAAAAAGCGCCCGCTTCGGCTTGTACCTATCGGAGAGGACAAACTGCCCTCGCTCCACACCGAGTATATGTCAGAAAACGACAAGGACAGCGGAGATAACGATGTTTAAGCAGGAAAAAAAGTATTACCTAAAGGCGTTCCTGACAGCGCTGCTGATGGCGGCGGTGCTGTTTCTGCCGTTCGTAATCATCGACGGCGGCTATATGATTTACTACGGCGATTTCAACGCGCAGCAAATTCCGTTCTACAAAACGTGTATCCGCGCGGTGCAGAGCGGGCAGTTCGGCTGGAACTGGCAGACCGACCTCGGCGCAAACTTCGTCGGCTCATACAGCTTCTATACGCTCGGCAGCCCGTTTTTCTGGCTTGCGGCGCTGTTTCCCGTATCGGTGTCGCAGTATCTTATGGCGCCGCTGCTTTGCCTTAAAATAGCGCTCTCGTCGCTTTTCGGGTTTATGTATATCCGCCGCTTTGTGTCAAAGCCCGCGACTGCGCTTATCGGCGGAATACTGTATGCGTTTTCGGGCTTTTCGCTTTACAACATTTTCTTCAACCACTTCCACGAGGCGATTGCGTTTTTCCCGCTTTTGCTAATCGGTCTTGAGGAGGCGGTTGTGAACAAGCGGCGCGGCTTGTTTTTGCTGACGGTTGCGCTTAATGCGTTCGTAAACTACTTCTTCTTTATCGGCGAGTGCATTTTCCTTGTGATATACTTCATAGCCCGCCTTGCTATGGACAAGCGCTTCAGAATAAGCGCCGCGGACTTTTTCTGCCTTGCGTTTGAGAGCGTTGCGGGAGTGATGATTGCGGGAATACTCTTTGTGCCGTCAATCTGTCAGGTGCTTGACGTCCCGCGCTCTACGCAGATACTGAACGGCTGGAACTTCCTGTTCTACGGAAGCGAACAGCGCTACGGTCTGCTTCTTGAAAGTATGTTCTTCCCGCCCGAGGTTCCCGCAAGAACCGCAATGTTCACCGAGGCAAACGCAAAGTGGTCAAGCGTCGCGCTGTATCTTCCGCTGTTTTCGATGGCGGGAGTTATTGCGTTTGTCAAGGGCGCAAAGAAGCACTGGGCGCGCGCTGTGCTTGTCGTCTGCCTTGCTATGGCGTTTGTGCCGGGGCTTAACGCGGCATTCGTGCTGTTTAACAACAACTTCTACACCCGCTGGTTCTATATGCCCGAGCTTATCTGCTGCCTCGCGACGGTCTATACCCTCGAACACGGGGAGCTGGAGCTTAAATTCGGCTTCAAGGCGTGCGCGGTTATCGCGGGTGTTATGGCGGCGCTGGTGCTGTTTTCGCCGTTCAACAAGGTTACCGAAACCGAGCTTCCCGACGGAACAAAGGAAAGCACCTCGCAGATTGTACCGCACTTTCTTGACAAGATGTCGCCCGCTGTCTATGTGTCGATAGTGCTTTGCGCGGGAATGCTTGTTGTGCTTTGGTTTGTGATAAAGCTTCGCAAAACGCTGCCGCAGCACGCATTCTTCAAGAAGGTTACATCGGTTACGATTATATGCGGTATACTGCTCGGCTATTATTTCGTCGGCTACGGCAGAATACTCGGTCCCTATATCCGCGATTACAACAAAACGGTGTCCGCAGATATCCAAATCGACGATATGGACTTCTACCGTATGGAGGCGCTCGCAGAGCCTAACAACGTGAATATGCTGTGGGATATGAGCTCGCTCAAAAGCTTTACAAGCATTATCCCGTCAAGTACGTTTGAGCTTTACGACCTGCTCGGAATACAGCGCTCCGTAAACTCTGCACCCGAAGAAAAATACTACGCTTTCCGCGCGCTCACGGGAGTGCGGTATCTGATGGTGCCCGACGATATGAAGCAAGAGGAACGCGAGGAGAAGCTTGAGGCGCTTTCGATTTACGAATACAAGGAAACG
>SFHN01000251.1 GCA_004555635.1 [Eubacterium] saphenum | reverse complement strand
TGCTTTCTGCGGATTCCCAGAAAATCCCGTAGATATTCTCCGGGTCGCAGAGAACGCGGCAGCGCTCCATCTTCTGAAGCTGTGCCGCGAAGAACATTCCGCAGATAACCGAAGCGATAACGCCCGAAAAGCCGAAATGCTCGCACAGAGCGTAGCTCACCGAAACGTCGAGTATGCTTATCATAATGTGCATTACGGGGTTCTTGCTTAGCTTTATCAGTTGGAACATCACAAACGACACCGCAAGCGCGACAACCAGCGCGCCGAGAATTTCCTTCAGCATAACCACAAGGAAATTGCTGTCGCCGCTGCGCGAAACAATGCTCTTTACAAACACGAACAGCGCAACGCCCGTGCCGTCGTTGAACAAGCTCTCGCTCTCGATTACCGAGGTGACGTTCTTTGAAAGCCCAAGCTTGTTCAGAATGCCCGTTGCGGCAATCGGGTCGGTAGGCGAAACGACGCAGCCCAGCAGAATGCACATCCAGATGTCCATATTAAGACCGAACAGCGCGGAAATCCCGTAGAACAAAACGCCGTAAAGCGCCGAGCTAACAACCGTAGTCAGCAGCGCAAGCAGGCTTATAGAGCGGATATTCTGCTTGAACTTTCGCATATTCACCTTGCCCGCGCCCGCGAACAGCATAAAGCACAGCACGCAGTCGAGCAGGTATTCCTCAAAGCCGAAATCGCCGACGCTCTGCGCAAAATCGCGCACCGCCGTAAACGACGGGATTTTGCCGAGCAGCGCAATCGCAACGCTTATCAGCGACGAAAAAAGCACAAGCGCTATGTCGCTTTGCAGCTTGAACACACGCTCGTTCACCACGCTGATTAGCACAATCATCAGCGCAATAATTATCAGCAAACTCATCAGGTTCAATTTTATCAAAACTTCCTTTCAGACAAGCGCAGCGACGTCAAGAAGCGTTTCGGCGATAAAATCCGCGCCGTACTCCTCAAATTCCTCCCTGCTGCCGAAGCCGCAGAGCACCGCTATGCACTTTATTCCCGTTTCGTGCGCGCCGACAATGTCGTGAAGCCTGTCCCCGACAAGCACGCAGCTTTCGGGGCTTGCTCCCGTTTCCCGCAGCACAAGCGACACAACCTCCGCCTTTGTCCCGACAGAGCCGTCCATTGTCGCCGCACCGATATAGTCGAAATAATCGTATATCCCGAAGTGATGAAGTATCTTTTCGGCAAACTCGCGCGGCTTGCTTGTCGCAAGGCAAACGCGGCGGTTCATCTTTTTCAGCGTCTGCAAAAGCTCTTGTGCGCCGTCGATAAGCTCGTTCTTGAACAGCCCGTTCTTGGCATAATGCTCGCGGTAAAGCCGCACTCCCTCGCGCGCTGTGCTTTCGTCCATACCGAAAAAGGTTTGGTAGCTTACCATAAGCGGCGGGCCTATAAAGCATTTCAGTTCCTCGCGCGGCGGCACCCTGTACCCGAGCTTGTCCAGAGCGTACATAACGCTGTCTGTTATGCCGATATACGGGTTTGTCAGCGTTCCGTCAAGGTCAAAAAGTATCGTGTCAAACATCGGTTTCCTTATCCTTTTTGGAGAAATAAGCTCACTTCGCGTCCTGTTTTATCAGCCGCCTTATGGCG
The DNA here is from genome assembly GCA_004555635.1 of [Eubacterium] saphenum. Classification (GTDB taxonomy): domain Bacteria; phylum Bacillota; class Clostridia; order Oscillospirales; family Ruminococcaceae; genus CAG-115. The sequence continues at coordinate 919 of SFHN01000251.1, read as the reverse complement.
CCGACAGCGCACTTTATCGCGCGCTCGCTGCTTGTGCAGTGCTTGTCGGGAATACCGGCGTTGGTGCGCTCGACATTCCACAAAGCAGTCAGCACCGCGCCCGCGCGCACTCCGCGCAGCAGCGCAACGGCGTATATCGCCGCGCTCTCCATCTCGCTTGTAAGGCAGCCGCACTTCGCGTAGCCCTCCCACGCTGCGGAAAGCTTAGCGCCCACCGCCGTTCCCGCAGGGTCAATCTCTCCGTAGAAATTGTCCTTGCAGTGTACAACGCCGACGTGGCAGCGGTTTCCGTCCTCGTCGGTGGAAAGCTCGTCGCCCGCATCCTTAAGTGCGCGCGTTACGTCGAAATCGGCAACAGCAGGGTATCCCTCGGGGATATACTCGTGGCTTGTACCCTCGCTACGCACGGAAGCGCTCGCAACCAGCAGGTCGCCGCCGCACACCTTCAGGTTAATGCCGCCGGACGTGCCAACGCGGATAAACGTGTCCGCGCCGCTCATAATGAGCTCCTCCACCGCAATCGCAGCAGACGGACCGCCGATACCCGTCGAGCACACGCTGACCTTCACGCCGTCAAGATAGCCGGTGTAGATGTTGTACTCGCGGTTCTGCGCGACCTGAACGGCGTTGTCAAGCTCTTTCGCAATCAGCGGAACGCGCCCCGGGTCGCCCGGCAGGATAACGTATCTGCCGACGTCGCCCGTCTTTATCTTCAGATGAAATCTCTCGCCCTCGTTGATGATAGATGCCATAGTCATTCCTCCTTATCCGACAGGATAGACGGCGCTACTTCGTTTACCTTCCTTGTGTGCGCTTCTATCCATTTTGGTACGTTAATAAGCAGCATTATAACGATTGTGATTATCGTTACGAAAAGCAGCGGCATATAGAGCATCGACGGACCATTGTTGTCGGGAAC
>SFHN01000250.1 GCA_004555635.1 [Eubacterium] saphenum | reverse complement strand
ATGATGACCTTATAATGTCAAGAAATTTTCAAAAAAAACCTATAAAAAGCATTTTTGAATTGACAAAACCTCCAAAAACGCTTGACAATCAAGCTTCAATAATTTATAATATTATGGTATGCTTTTTATATTTTTACAAAAGGAAGATAAAAGATGGCTGATTTCAGACACGAAATAGAACGCCGCAGGACGTTCGCGATAATTTCGCACCCCGACGCCGGAAAAACGACGCTCACCGAAAAGCTTCTGCTGTACGGAGGCGCGATTTCCCTTGCGGGCGCGGTTAAGGGCAAAAAGAACACTAAACACGCTGTTTCAGACTGGATGGAGATTGAAAAGCAGCGCGGTATTTCGGTTACATCTTCGGTTATGCAGTTCAACTACAACGGCTACTGCATAAACATACTCGACACGCCCGGACATCAGGATTTCTCCGAGGACACCTACCGCACGCTTATGGCGGCTGACAGCGCGGTAATGGTTATCGACGCGGCAAAGGGCGTTGAAAATCAGACGAGAAAGCTGTTTAAGGTCTGCGTTATGCGCAACATTCCTATTTTCACTTTCATCAATAAGATGGACAGAGAGTCGCGTAATCCGTTTGACCTGCTGGACGAGATTGAAAACGAGCTTGGCATAAAGACCTATCCCGTAAACTGGCCGATAGGCTCGGGAAAGGATTTCAAGGGAGTATACGACCGCGAGAGCCGCAGCATAATCTCATTTGAAGCCAATAATGGCACGCGCGAGGTTGCGGCAACAAAGGCTGACCTTAACGATGAGGGACTTGCCGACATAATCGGCGACACTAACTACGCTAACCTTCGCGACGATGTTGAGCTGCTTGACGGCGCGAGCGAGGAGTTCGATATGGAACTTGTTAGCGGCGGAAAGCTTTCGCCCGTATTCTTCGGGTCGGCGCTTACGAATTTCGGCGTTGAGCCGTTTCTTGAAGGCTTCTTGAAAATGACAAGCTCTCCCCTGCCGCGAAACACGGAAGACGGAGTTGTTGACCCGTTTGACGAGGAGTTTTCTGCGTTCATCTTCAAGATACAGGCGAATATGAACAAGGCGCACCGCGACAGAATTGCGTTTATGCGTATTTGCAGCGGCAGATTTGACAAGGATATGGAGGTTCTTCACGTTCAGAACGGCAGGACAATGCGCCTTTCACAGCCGCAGCAGATTATGGCGAACGACCGCGAGGTTATTTCGGAAGCGTATGCGGGCGACATTATGGGCGTTTTCGACCCCGGAATATTCTCCATCGGCGACACGCTCTGCTCGCCTAAGAAAAAGGTGAAGTTTGAGGGTATCCCGACGTTTGCTCCCGAGCATTTTGCGCGAATAAGGCAAAAGGACACGCTCAAGCGCAAGCAGTTTATTAAAGGCACAACTCAGATTGCGCAGGAGGGCGCAATTCAGATTTTCTCCGAGCCGCAGAGCGGATTTGAGGAGGTTATTGTCGGAGTTGTCGGCGTACTTCAGTTTGAGGTGCTTGAATACCGTCTGAAAAACGAGTATAACGTTGACATCATACGCGAGGGGCTTTCCTACGAGCATATCCGCTGGATTACAAGCGAAAAGCACCTTGAGGGCGGGCTTGACGAGCTGCGCAAGCTGGTGCTTACCTCTGACACAAAGCTTATTCAGGACGTAAAGGGCAACTACCTGTTGATTTTCACGAGCGAATGGAACATTAAGTGGGCGCTTGACAAGAACCCCGGATTAGAGCTTGCAGAATTTAACAGGGACTGACGCACCGAAGTATTTTGCGGCGAAGAATGACCCTATAACACAAATTTTACGGCGCTGTGCGTATTTTTGCACAGCGCCGATTTTGTTGTCCCGAATTTTTTCTAATCCGACAACCGTTCTCAACATATTCCGCGGGACAGCCCGAATATAATATAAATAAAGCGAGGTGGAAATCGTGGATGTATATGCGGACGTGCTGGTGGTGCTTAACCTGTACATAAATTACTTTCTTGTCCGCTGCACAGCTATTCTTCTGCGGCGCGATATTTCTGCAAAGCGTTGTCTGCTTGCGGCGGGAATAGGCGCTGCCGCTTCGCTTGTTATGCTGCTTCCGCCGCTTCCTGTGCTTGCTTCCGCCGCAAGCAGGATTGTTGTTGGTTTAGCTATTACTCTTGCGGCATTCGGCAGGCAGAAAAAAGCCGACTTTGCTGTTTCGGCGCTTTGCTTTCTTGTAATCAGCTTTACGTTTGGCGGGCTGATGATGGGGCTGTGGATGCTTGCGGCGCCGTTCGGAATGGTTTACGACAACGGTGTTTGCTACTTCGATATTCCGATTACAGCGGTTGCGCTTTTTACGATAATAGGCTATGCCGCGGTTAAGGTTATAAAATATTTCAGCGGCACGCGGGTAAACTCTGCGCAAAAATACGCCGTGAAAATAACCGCAAACGGCTGCGAATGCACGCTTTCTGGTTTTGCAGATACGGGTAATATGCTTATCGATGTTTTTTCGGGAAAGAGGGTTGTTGTATGCTGTCTAGAAAGTATTGCAACG